>JAEERN010000179.1 GCA_016285815.1 Clostridiales bacterium | reverse complement strand
GTCTCGCCGCTGGAGCGCGTGGCCCGCCGGGCGGCCGAAGCCGCGGACAGCGTGTTCCGCCGGGCGGGAGAAGCCCGCCGCGCGCGGGAAGAGCGTTTTTCCCTCGAGACGGGCAAGGTCCTGCTGGACCGGTATCTGAACGTCTGGAACGAGCCGCAGATCGTGTCCTCGCGGCTTTGCGGGCGCGCGTCGCTCTTTCAGAACGGCGGGGCCTTCGGCTTTCGGGACCAGCTCCAGGACGCGGCGGCGCTGCTGCTGACCCGGCCGGAGCTGCTGCGGCGGCAGGTGATCCGCGCCGCCGCCCACCAGTACGAGGCCGGCGACGTCATGCACTGGTTCCACACGGGGACGCCCGGGATGCGCCGCGGCGTCCGGACCCGCTGTTCCGACGACCTGCTGTGGCTGATCCGCGAGACCTGCGAATACGTGGAGGCCACGGGCGACACGTCGCTGCCGGAGGTGCGCGTCGCCTATCTCAGAAGCGAGCCGCTGGCCCCCGGCGAAGAGAGCCGCTATGAAGCGGCGATGCCTTCCCCGGACCGGGAGAGCGTTCTGGACCACTGCGTCCGCGCGGCGGAGGCCTTTCTGACGCGGGGACGCGGCGCGGCGGACCTGCCGCCGATCCTCGGCGGCGACTGGAACGACGGGTTCTCCGCGCTGGGGCGGCTGGGGCGCGGATCCAGCGTCTGGCTGGCGTTCTTCGCCTCGGACACCCTGCGCCGTCTGGGAGAGCTCTGCGCCGGGCTCGGTCGGGACGCCCTCGCGGCGCGCTATGGGGCCGAGGCCGCCCGTCTGGCCGACGCGGCCTTTGCCGCGTACGACGGCGACCGCTTCCTTCGCGCCTTTGCCGACGACGGGACGCCGGTGGGATCGAAGGACAGCCCCTTCTGCGGCATCGACTCGGTGGCGCAGAGCGCGGCGTGGCTGATCCGCGAGCCGGGCGCGGAGAACGACGCCCGCCGCCGCCGGGCGCTGGACACGGCGCTGGCGCTGTTGGACCGGAACGGCCTGTGGACCGTGTTCGACCGGCCGGTCACGGACCGCCGGATCGGGTACCTGGCGGACTATCCGCCGGGCGTGCGCGAGAACGGGGGACGCTATACCCACGCCGCCGTCTGGCTGGCCTCGGCCTGTTTCCGGGCGGGCCGGCCGGACGACGGCTGGCGGATCCTGTCCGACATCCTAGAGACGCCCTTCCGCCCCGGATACGGCGGCGAGGACTTCGTGCTGGCCGCGGACGTGTCCGACCGGGGCCGGGCGGGGTGGACCTGGTACACCGGCTCGGCGGGGTGGTTCCGCCGGACGGTGATCGAAGAGCTGCTGGGGATCCGGATGCGGTGCGGCACGGTCTTCGCCGCGCCGGCGCTGCCCGCCGGGTGGGACGGCTTCACCTGCCGGTTCGCCGCCCGGGGCGCGGAGATCGAGGTGGTCTGCCGCCGGACGGGAAAGCGGACGACGGCTGCGGTCCGGCCCGAAGCCGGCCGAAAGCACGTTCTCGAGGTCACGGTGTGACGGCTTCGGCCGCGCGGACGCCCCGGAGAGGGACGGCTTGACAGCCGCCGCGGGAAAGGGTATAATGGAACGGTCCGCAGGGGCCGCGCCAAACGCCCTTTCCCGCGTTTTTGCAAAAAAAAACGAAAGAACGGCCGCCGGGCATGAATACCGGGCGGAAAAGAAGCGGCGCGGCCGGATCGCGCGCTGAAACGCGCGAAAGCGGGATCCGGACAGAAAAAGAGGAACGGTCATGCTGAGAATCGAACATCTGACCAAGACGTACGGGGAAAAGCGCGCGGTGGACGACCTGTCGCTGTCCATCGCGCCGGGGGAGATCTGCGCTTTCATCGGGCACAACGGCGCGGGCAAGACCACGACGATCAAGGCCTGCTGCGGCATCCTGCCCTTCGACGCGGGCGAGATCTTCGTCGACGGCATCGACGTGCGGGCGCGTCCGCTGGAGGCCAAGGCCCGGATGGCCTATATCCCGGACAACCCGGACCTTTACGAGTTCATGACGGGGATCCAGTTTCTGAACTTCGTGGCGGACATGTACGGGGTGGACGCCGAGCTTCGCGCCCGCCGCATCCGGGAGTACGGCGACGCCTTCGAGCTGACCCGGAACCTGGCCCAGTTCGTGAGCGAATACTCCCACGGCATGAAGCAGAAGCTGGCCATCGTCTCGGCCCTGCTCCACGAGCCGAAGCTCATGATCCTGGACGAGCCCTTCGTGGGGCTGGATCCCAAGGCGGCGTTCCTGCTGAAAGAGCAGATGCACGCCCTCTGCGCCCGGGGCGGGGCCATCTTCTTCTCGACCCATGTGCTGGACGTGGCGGAAAAGCTCTGCGACCGGGTCGCCATCATCTCCCACGGGCGTCTGATCCGCTGCGGCGGTATGGACGAGGTGCGGGGCGACGAATCGCTGGAGAGCGTGTTCCTGGAGCTGGAGGGAGAGCGGGGCGATGCTTAAGTCGTTGGTGATCAAACAGCTTCGCCAGCTGATCAGCGGCCTTCGCCGCGGCCGGAACGGAAAGATCCGGACGGGAGCGTCCTTCGCGCTGTACGCCGGGATGATGATCTTTCTGGAGCTGTACTTTTTCGGCATCTTCACGGCGCTGTTCGCGTCCCTTTGCCCGGCCATGGCCAAGGCGGGCGGCATGGACGCCTATTACGGGACCGCTTGCGGCGCGGCGCTCCTGTTCGGCGTCCTCGGCGGCGTGTTCACCACGTATTCCATGCTGTACGGGGCCCGGGACAACGAGTTCCTGCTGTCCATGCCGGTCCCGCCGGCCAAGATCCTGGCGGCGCGCCTGATCGGCGTCTATCTCATGTCGCTCCTGTCCGCGCTGTCGGTCCTGCTTCCGGCCTTCGTCCTGTCCTGGATCTTCGCGTTCCCCGGCGCGGCGGGGCTGATCTTCCAGCTGGCCGCGCTGGCGCTGGTGCCGCTGGCGGCCGTGACCGTGTCCTGCGTGCTGGGGTGGCTCATCGCGCTGGTCTCCTCGCGGGTGCGGAAAAAGAACGTCGTCCAGACGGTCCTGAGCCTGCTGCTGCTGGCGGCGTACTTCCTGGTCTATTTCCGGATCACCCGGGCGGTGGGGAACATCGTGGAAGATCCCGGGATCCTGACCGCCTTCGTCCGGAAGATCCCGCCGCTGACGTGGATCGGCCGCGCCATGACGGGAGACGGATTGGTCTTCGCGGCCTGTGCCGCGGCGATCCTCGCCGCCTTCGCCGCGGTCTGTGCGGTCCTGTCGGCCAGCTTTCTCCGGCTGGCAACGGTCCGGCGCGGGGGGAAGACCGTGCGGTACCGCGAAAAGCGGGCCCGCCGTCTCAGTCCGTTCCGCGCGTATCTGCGGAAGGAGCTGCTGCGTCTGCGGTCCAGCTCGGTCTATATGCTGAACGGCTGTCTGGGCACGGTGATGATGCCGCTGGCCGGGATCGCCGCGCTGGTCAAGGCCGACTGGCTGGCGGAAAAGCTGAGCCGGCTCGGGTCCCTGAGCGGGCTGATCCCCGTGTTCCTGTGCATCGCAGTCTGTTTTCTGGCCTCGATGAACGATCTGACCGCGCCGTCGGTCTCGCTGGAGGCCAGGACCCTCTGGATCCCGCGGACCGCGCCGGTGGACCTGTGGGCGCCGCTGAAGGCCAAGATCGCCCTTCAGCTGCTGGTGACGCTGCCGCCGGCGGCGGTGTGCGCGGTCTGTCTGTCCGCTGCGCTGAAGGTGGGGCCGCTGGCCGCCGCGCTGGTCCTGGCCGCGGCGGGGGCCTTCGTCTTCTTCTCGGCGCTGGCGGGCCTGTGCTGGGGGCTGCTGCTGCCCAATCTGACGTGGGTCAACGAGACCGCCGCCGTGAAGCAGGGGTACGGCATCCTGCTGGCGACGCTCAGCTCGGGGGGCGAGGCCGTGGCCGCGGGGCTGGCGGCCGCCGCCGTCGGCTTCTTCGCCGGGGCCCTGTGGGG
>JAEERN010000178.1 GCA_016285815.1 Clostridiales bacterium | reverse complement strand
TCGTGCACGCTGGGACAGGTCTGCGCGGCGGCGGCCCGCATGCTGCAGAACGGCGGACGGCTCTTCGTCTGCATGAAGGCGGTGCGGACCGCAGAGCTGCTCTGGGAGCTGCGGGCGGCCGGGCTGGAGCCCAAGCGTCTGCGGCTGGCCGCGCACACGGCGGAGCGGGCGCCGTTTTTGGCGCTCTGCGAGGGGAAAAAAGGCGCCGCGCCGGGGATCGAGGTCCTGCCGCAGCTGGCGCTGTTCGGCCGGGACGGCCGTCCCACTGCCGAGTCGGACGAGATCTATTTTGAAAGCGGGGAAGAGAACGGATGAATACGGCGGAGAACGGCGGGCGCTGGCCGGAGATCGGCGCGGCCCACCCCGAGGCGGTGCGGATCCGCCGCCATCTGGGCGACGGCGCGGACGACGGGCTGTGCGTGCTGGACGGGTACTGGGCGCTGGAAAAGGCGGCCGACGCGGGGATGAAGATCCAAAGCTTCCTGTTCTGTCCCGAGCTGATGGAGACCGAACAGGCCGCGGCGCTGTTCCGGCGCTATACTGCCCTGACCGGCAACGTGTTCTCGGTGTCGAAGAAAACCTTCGCGCGGCTGACCGACCGGGACGATCCGGTGGGGCTGACGGCGCTGGCGGAGTTTCCCGTCTGGACGCCGGAGGATCTGGCCGGGGCGCGGCTGATCGCCGTGCTGGACGGGCTGGAGACCCCGGGCAACATCGGGACGATCCTGCGCACCTGCGACGGCGCGGGGGCGGACGGCGTCGCCGTGGTCAACAAAAAGGCTGGGATTCGAAGCCAGAAGGTCATCAAGGCCAGCATGGGCGCGGCGTTCACCGTGCCTGCGGTGGAGTTTGCGTCGGTGGGCGAGTGCCGCCGCTGGCTGGCCGGGCACGGCTTTACGGTGTATCTGGCCGACACCCGGGCCCGGCGGGACTACGACCGCGAGACGTATCGGTTCCCCGCGGCGGTGGTGGCGGGCTGCGAGCGGTACGGCATCTCGCGGGAGTGGTACGACGGCACCGAGCGGCTGATCAAGATCCCCATGCGGGGCGTTTCCGATTCGCTGAACGTGGGCGTTGCGGCGTCGGTGTTCCTGTACGAGATGAGCGGTCAGCGGTACGCCGCGGACGGAAACTGAAAAAAGTCGAAAAAAAAGCGCGCGGCATCTGGTAAACGGCGCGCGCGTGTGGTATAATTTTCGCAGCGGAGGCCCGAGAAGGGGAATCACGGCAAAAAAACGGCGCGGCGAGCCGCCTTTTTTTGCGGAGAGGTGGAAAACGACCATGAAGATCATCATCGTGGGGTGCGGCAAGATCGGAACGAGCGTCATCGAAAGCCTGGTGAGCGAGGGGCACGACATCGTCGCCGTGGATCAGGACGCTGAGACGCTGCACGCCCTCGGCAATATCTACGACGTGATGTGCGTCTGCGGCAACGGCGTGGACTGTGAGACGCTGGAGGAGGCGGGCGTGGACCGGGCGGAGCTTTTCGTCTCCGTCACCGGGTCGGACGAGATGAACATGCTGAGCTGCTTCATCGCCCGCCGCATGGGCGCCCGGCACACCATCGCCCGGATCCGCAACCCGGAGTACAACGACAAGAGCCTGAACACCATGAAGCAGTATCTGGACATCTCGGTGGCCATCAACCCCGAGCTGTTCACGGCGCAGGACATCTTCAACTCGCTGCGGCTGCAGTCCGCCGTCAACATCGAGACCTTTTCCGGCCGGAACCTGGAGATGATCGAGCTGATCGTCGATCCGGAGACCAAGCTGGACGGCATGAGCCTCCACGAGCTGAAGCGCCGCTATAAGGGCGACTATCTGATCTGCGCGGTCCGGCGGGAGGACGAGGTCCACATCCCCGGCGGCAGCTTCGTGCTGCGCAACGGCGACATGATCGGCCTAGTGGTCCCGCCCAGCGAGGCCCAGCGGCTGATGAAGATGCTGGGCTTCGTCCAGCACCAAGCGCGGAACGTCATGATCCTCGGCGCCAGCCGGACGGCCTATTATCTGGCGAAGATGCTCATCGCCAGCGGAAACGACGTCAAGATCATCGAAAAGGACGAAGAGCGCTGCCGCCAGATCTCCGACGAGCTGCCCGAGGCCGTGGTCATCCACGGGGACGGCGCGGAGCAGGAGCTGCTCTTCGAAGAGGGCCTCGGCTCGGCCGACGCCTTTGTGGCCCTGACCGGCATCGACGAGGAGAACATCCTCATCTCCTTCTTCGCCAAGTCCCGCAAGGTGCCCAAGGTCATCACCAAGGTCAACCGCGGCGAGCTGGCGGATATGGCCGTGCGGCTCGGCATCCCCTCGGTGGTCTCGCCCAAGAAGAGCGTGTCCGAGATCCTGACGCGCTATGCCCGGGCTCTGAAGAACTCGCTGGGCAGCAACGTGGAGACCCTGTACAAGCTCATGGACAGCAGCGTCGAGGCGCTGGAGTTCCGCGTCAGCGAGGACTTCATCGGCCTGCGGATCCCGCTGAAGGCCATGAAGTTCAAGCCGGACCTGATCATCGCCGGCATCATCCGCCGGCGCCGGCCCATGATCCCCTCCGGCGAGGACGTGATCCTGCCCGGGGACAAGGTCGTGGTGGTGGCCGCGGGACAGAAGCTGGTCGACCTGTCCGACATCCTGAGGTGAGGCGCGGGTATGAACAGACGCTTCGTTTTCAGCATCATCGCCAGGCTGTCGCTGGGCGAGGGAGCGCTTCTGCTCCTGCCCGCCGTCGTGGCGCTGATCTATGGGGAAAAGCAGACGCTGGCCGCGTTTTTGATCTCCGCCGTCATCGCCGCCGGCGCCGGCATGGCCGTGCTGCTGTTGATCCACCCCAAGGACAGCGTGATCTACGCCAAAGAGGGCTTCGTGATCGTGGCGCTGGCCTGGATCGTCATGTCCCTGTTCGGGGCGCTTCCCTTCGTGTTCAGCCGTGAGATCCCGAATTTCGTCGACGCGTTCTTTGAAACGGTCTCCGGCTTCAGCACCACGGGCGCCTCGATCCTGGAGAACGTCGAGGTCATGAGCCGCGGCTGTCTCTTCTGGCGCAGCTTCACGCACTGGATCGGCGGCATGGGCGTGCTCGTGTTCATGATGGCCGTGGTCAACAACGTCACCGACCGTTCCATCCACATTATGCGGGCCGAAATGCCCGGTCCCCAGGTGGGCAAGCTGGTGCCGCGGGTCAAGGACACGGCCAAGGTCCTGTACCTCATCTACGTGGCGCTGACGGTGATCGAGGCGGTGATGCTGATCGCCGGCGGGATGCCGGTCTTCGAAAGCATCGTCCACGCCTTCGGCACGGCGGGCACCGGCGGCTTCGGCGTCCGGGCGGACAGCATCGCCGGATACAGCACCTATATCAAGATCGTCATCACCGTGTTCATGCTGCTGTTCGGCGTGAACTTCAACCTGTACTATCTGCTTTTGATCCGGCGGTTCCGCTCGGCGGTGCGCAGCACCGAGCTCTGGTGCTATCTGGCCGTCATCGTCTCGTGCACGGCGGTCATCGCCCTGAACGTGCGCTCGCTGTACGCCTCGTTCTGGCCCGCGCTGGAGGACGCGTCCTTCCAGGTGGTCTCCATCATGACCACCACGGGCTATGCCACGGCGGACTTCAACCAGTGGCCGGAGCTTTCCAAGGGGATCCTGTTCCTGCTGATGTTCGTCGGGGCCTGCGCCGGATCCACCGGCGGCGGCTTCAAGCTGTCCCGGGTCATGATCCTGTTCAAATCCATCGGCTCTGAGCTGCGGCGGATGCTGCACCCGCGCAGCGTCAACAGCGTCAAGTTCGAGGGCAAGCCCGTGGACAAGACCACGCTGAACAGCGTCTACACCTATTCCGCCGTCTACGTGCTGTGCGGCGCGGTGGTGTTCCTGGTCCTGTGCTTCGAGAAGAACTTCGACTTCGAGGCGAACTTCACCGCCATGGTGTCCTGCCTGAACAACATCGGCCCGGGACTCGGAGCGGTGGGACCCGCCTCGAATTACGCGGCGTACTCCTGGGTGTCCAAGCTGGTGCTGTCGGCGGCCATGCTGCTTGGCCGGCTTGAGATCTTCCCGCTGCTCATCGCCTTCTCGCCGTCCACCTGGCGGCGGAGGCTGAAGTAAAACGGATCGGCGCGCCGCCCGGCGGGAGCTTCCGCCGGGCGGCGCTTTTTGCGCGAAAGACCCCGGGAAGCGCGTGCGCTTCCCGGGGTTCGATGCAGGGGAAAGGGAGAGTGCGGGCCGGCCTCAGCTCTTGCTCCGGATGTAAGCGTCGATGGAGGCGGCGGCGGTCTTGCCCGCGCCCATGGCCAGGATCACCGTGGCCGCGCCGGTCACGGCGTCGCCCCCGGCGAAGACGCCGGGACGGGAGGTCAGACCGGTCTCGTCGGTGACGATCCCGCCGTGGCGCGTGACCTCCAGACCGGCGGTGGTGTTCTTGATCAGCGGGTTGGGCGAGGTGCCGATGGCCATGACGACCGCGTCGACCTCCAGTTCGAACTCGCTGCCGGGGATCTCCACGGGGCGGCGGCGTCCGGAGGCGTCCGGCTCGCCGAGGCCCATGCGGAGACAGCGCATCCCGGTGACGTTCCCTTTTTCGTCGCCCAGGATCTCCGTGGGGTTGGTCAACAGGCGGAAGACGACGCCCTCTTCCTTGGCGTGGGCGACCTCTTCGGCCCGGGCGGGAAGCTCTTCCTCGCCGCGGCGGTAGACGATGGAGACCTCCTCCGCGCCCAGCCGCAGCGCGCAGCGCGCGGCGTCCATGGCGACGTTGCCGCCGCCCACCACGGCCACGCGGCGGGCCCGGTAGACCGGGGTGGCGGCGCCCTCGCGGTAGGCCTTCATCAGATTGACGCGGGTCAGAAACTCGTTGGCCGAGCTGACGCCGTTGAGGTTTTCGCCGGGGATGTTCATGAAGCGGGGCAGGCCGGCGCCGGTGCCGATGAAGACGGCCTCGAAGCCCTCGCCGAACAGCTCATCCACGGAGATCAGACGGCCCACCACCGAGTCGGTCTCGACGGAGACGCCCATGGCCTTCAGCGAGTCGATCTCGCGGCGGACGATGGACTTGGGCAGGCGGAATTCGGGGATGCCGTACACCAGCACGCCGCCGGCCACGTGAAGGGCCTCGAACACGGTGACGGCATAGCCCAGCCGGGCCAGGTCCGCCGCGCAGGTGAGGCCGGCGGGACCGGAGCCCACCACGGCCACCCGGTGGCCGTTG
>JAEERN010000177.1 GCA_016285815.1 Clostridiales bacterium | reverse complement strand
CTGCTGCCCGGCGTCATCCACGTGTCTGCCCGCGGTGTCGCCAGCCACGCGCTGAACATCTTCGGCGACCACGCCGACGCCTACGCCTGCCGTCAGACCGGCTATGCCATGATGGCCGAGACCAACCCGCAGGAGATCATGGACCTGGGCGCCGTGGCCCATCTGGCCGCCATCGAGGGCCGGGTCCCCGTGCTGAACTTCTTCGACGGCTTCCGCACCAGCCACGAGATCCAGAAGATCGAAGTCTGGGATCTGGACGATCTGAAGGACATGGTCAACTGGGACGCCGTCGCCGCGTTCCGCTCCCGCGCGCTGAACCCCGAGCACCCCGTGCTGCGCGGCTCTGCCGAGAACGGCGACATCTTCTTCCAGCACCGCGAGGCCTGCAACGAGTACTACGACAGGTTCCCCGAGATCGTCGAGAAGTACATGGGCAAGGTCAATGAAAAGCTGGGCACCGATTACCGGCTGTTCAACTATTACGGCGCGCCGGACGCGGACCGCGTCCTCGTCGCCATGGGCTCCGTCTGCGACGTGGCCGAGGAAGTCATCGACTATCTCAACGCCCACGGCGAAAAGGTCGGCCTCGTCAAGGTCCGCCTGTACCGCCCGTTCCGCGCGGACAAGCTGATCGCCGCCCTGCCCGCCACCTGCAAAAAGATCGCCGTTCTGGACCGCACCAAGGAGCCCGGCTCTCTGGGCGAGCCGCTGTATCTGGACGTCGTCACCGCGCTGGCCACCAACGGCATCGGCGCCAAGGTCGTCGGCGGCCGCTACGGCCTCGGCTCGAAGGACACCACCCCCGCCGCCATCTTCGCCTGCTTTGAGAACCTCAACGCGGCGGAGCCGAAGAACGGCTTCACCCTCGGCATCGTGGACGACGTCACGGGACACTCCCTCGAGGAAAAGCCCTGCCCCGACACCTCGGCGGCCGGCACCGTGTCCTGCAAGTTCTGGGGCCTCGGCGGCGACGGCACCGTCGGCGCCAACAAGAACTCCATCAAGATCATCGGCGACCACACCGACAAGTACATCCAGGCCTATTTCCAGTACGACTCCAAGAAGACCGGCGGCATCACCATCTCGCATCTGCGCTTTGGCGACAACGTCATCAAGAGCCCGTACTACATCACCAAGGCTGACTTCGTGGCCTGCCACAACCAGGCTTACCTGACCAAGTACGACATGGTCCAGGACGTCAAGCCCGGCGGCACCTTCCTGCTGGACTGCGCCTGGACGCCGGACCAGCTGGAGGAGCATCTGCCCTCCGCGGTCAAGCAGTACATCGCCCGCAACAACGTCAACTTCTACATCATCGACGGCACCGGCATCGCCATCAAGCGCATCGGCAACGCCAAGGTCAAGAACACGGTCCTCCAGTCCGCCTTCTTCGCTCTGGCCGGCATCCTGCCCAAGGACGAGGCCATGGAGTACATGAAGAAGATGGCCTACAAGTCCTACATCAAGAAGGGCCAGGCCATCGTCGACCTGAACTACGCCGCCATCGACGCCGGCGCCGACGCCTTCCACAAGGTCGACGTTCCGGCCGCCTGGGCCGACTGCCCCGACGACGCGCCCAAGGCCGAGATCACCGGCGAGCGCGCCGATCTGGTCAAGTTCGTCAACAAGGTCGTCGAGCCCGTCGACGCCATGCGCGGCGACTCGCTGCCGGTCTCGACCTTCAAGGACTACGTCGACGGCACGCTGCCGCAGGGCGCCGCCGCCTATGAGAAGCGCGGCGTCGCCGTCTTCGTCCCGCTGTGGCACGAAGAGAACTGCATCCAGTGCAACAACTGCGCGTTCGTTTGCCCCCACGCCGCCATCCGCCCCTTCGCCTTCACCGAGGAGGAGGCCGCCGGCGCGCCGGCCGACGCCAAGTTCGCCGCCAGACCGGTTCTGAAGACCAACTACAAGTTCGCCATGACCGTCAGCGCGCTGGACTGCATGGGCTGCACCCTGTGCGTCAAGGCCTGCCCGGTCTCCAACAAGGCGCTGGAGAACGCCGCCAAGACCGTCGCCGCCGAGCATCCGGATTACGACGCCAAGACCGCCGCCAAAGAGGCCGCCAAGCTCGCCGCGCCGAAGATCGCGCTGGAGATGGTGCCCCAGGCCGCCGGCGTGTTCCAGCAGGCCGCCTTCGACTACGCCGTCGCCAACGTCAGCGAAAAGCCGGAGATCATCAACACCACCGTCAAGGGCAGCCAGTTCAAACAGCCGCTGCTCGAGTTCTCGGGCTCCTGCGCGGGCTGCGCCGAGACGTCCTACGCCCGCCTCATCACCCAGCTGTTCGGCGAGCGGATGTACATCTCCAACGCCACCGGCTGCTCCTCCATCTGGGGCGGCTCCGCGCCGGCCACGCCGTACACCGTCAACCGCGCGTCCGGCAGAGGTCCGGCCTGGGCCAACTCTCTGTTCGAGGACAACGCCGAGCACGGTCTGGGCATCTATCTGGGCCAGAAGACCATCCGCGAAAAGCTGATCCGCATGGTCCGCGAGCTGGGCGAAAAGGTCGAGGACGCTGAGAAGAAGGCCGTCATCGACGCCTACCTCGCCACGGCCGACGACAGCAAGGCCAACGCCGAGCCCGCCAAGGCTCTGATCGCCATGCTGGAAGCCTGCGGCTGCGACGACGCCAAAAAGATCCTGGCCGAAAAGGAATACCTCGCCAAGAAGTCCGTCTGGATCTTCGGCGGCGACGGCTGGGCCTACGACATCGGCTTCGGCGGTCTGGACCACGTTCTGGCCTCCGGCGAGGACGTGAACATCATGGTCTTCGACACCGAGGTCTATTCCAACACCGGCGGCCAGGCCTCCAAGGCCAGCCAGATCGGACAGGTGGCCCAGTTCGCCGCGGCGGGCAAGGCCATCTCCAAGAAGAACCTCGCCGAGATCGTCATGTCCTACGGCTACGTCTACGTGGCGCAGGTCGCCATGGGCGCGGACACCAACCAGCTCATGAAGGCCCTCACCGAGGCCGAGGCCTACCACGGCCCGTCCCTCATCATCGGCTACGCCCCGTGCGAGATGCACGGCGTCAAGGGCGGCATGCAGAACTGCCAGCTCGAGATGAAGCGTGCCGTCGAGGCCGGCTACTGGCAGATGTTCCGGTACAACCCGGCGCTCAAGGCCGAGGGCAAGAACCCGCTGACCGTGGACTCCAAGGATCCCACCGGCGATTATCGCCAGTTCATCACCAGCGAGACCCGCTACAGCCGCCTCGCCCAGCAGTTCCCCGAGCGCGCCGAAGTCCTCTTCGCCAAGGCCGAGGAAGCCTCCCGCGAGAAGATCGACAAGCTCAAGAGAAAGGTCGAGTTCTACGCCGAAAACAACTGATCCCGACGGCACACCGCCGGGACCGCGGCAAGGACAGGACCTGAAGACCGCTTCCCCGTTCCCCGGGCGCAGCTCGCGCCCGGGGAACTTTTTTCTTGCATTTTTGTTTTTTTCGTGATAAAATCAAAGAGGAAGCCCCCGCCGCGTCTCTCCTCCCGGGGACGCGGGCGGGACCGCTCCCGCCCGCCGCCCGCCCCGGGCGGCGCCGCACCGTTGGGGAAAAAGGAGGGTCGCCCCGTGAAAACGCTCACCGGAAAACAGATCGGCCTCGCCGCCGCGGCCGCCGTGCTGGTCTGTCTGCTCTGCTCCGCCGCCGCCCAGCTTCTGCTTCGGAACCTGTACCGGTTCCTCTCCTTCGACCAGCGCTTTCCCGCCATCTTCGCCCAGATCCGCACCGCCGAGATGCTCCCGCCCGCGGTGCTGCTGTTCCTGTCGGCCCTTGCCGTCGGGCTTTTGGGGGCCCTTTGCCGGAACGGCCGGGTCGCTCCGGGGGTGTTCGTTCCGGTCGCCGTGCTGGCGGCGCTGCTGCTGCCTGCGCTGGCCGTGCTGCTGACCCGGGTCAACGGCATCCTGTTCTCCGACGTCCTGTTCTCGCTCATCCGCCTGCTGTCCAGCGGCGTCCTGTAAAAAAAGAGGTGTTATGAAATGAAAAAGCTTCCCTTCTGTCTGCTGTCCGTCCTTCTGCTGGGGGCCCTGCCCGCCTGTTCGCCGGAAGAGCCCGGCGAGCCCGCCGCCCGCGTCTACTCCATGGGCTTTGCCGGCGCCGAGATCGCCCCGCCCGAAAACTCGGACCACCCCGTCTATCTCTCCGGCTATCACGGCGGCTGGACGCCGGAGGGCGTGCTGGACAACCAGCGCGCGCAGGCCGTCTGGATCGACGACGGCGTTTCCTCGCTGCTGCTGATCTCTGTGGACTGCATCGGTCTGGGGCGCCGCGCCGTCTCCGCGATCCGCGCCGGGCTGGCGGATTTCTGCGCCGAGACCGGCTGCGACGCGGTCAACGTGGTCTCGACCCACACCCACGCCGGGCTGGACACCATGGGCCTCTGGGGACCCATGGGCATCGACGGCAAAAACCCGGACTTTGACCGGGCCGTGCTGGAGGCCGCCGTCGCCGTGGGCAAGGCCGCCTACGCGGCCCGCCGGCCGGGGACGCTGGGCTATGCCGTGACCCCTACCGAGGGGCTGCAGCGGGATTCCCGCGACCCCCAGGTCTACGACAGCAATCTGTACCAGTTCCGCTTCGTGCCGGACGACCCGGCGGCCAACGCTATCCGTCTGGTCTCCTTCGCCGCCCACGCGGAGTCTCTGCGCGGCGCCAACAAGCTGGTGTCCCGCGATTACCCCGGCGTCATGAGCGACCTCATCAAGGCCGAGACCGGGGACGACGTGCTGTTCTTCCAGGGCGCCATCGGCGGGCTCATCATGACCAAGGAGTTTGTCGCCGATCCCTTCGTCGCCGAGGAGAACCTGCGCGTCACCGGCCGAAAGCTGACGGACCTGGCCCTTTCGGCGACGGAATTCCGGCCGCTGGAGCCCAGGATCGCCATGTCCCGCGTGGAGTTCTCCGTCCGGCTGGACAACACGCTGTTCAAGTACTACAAGTTCCTGGGCATCCTGCAGAGCGACATCCGCATCTCGCCGCTGGGCGTCTACCGTCTTCGCACCGAGACGGGGCTTCTCCGGCTCGGCGACGTGACGCTGGGCCTGATCCCGGGCGAGCTGTTCCCCGAGCTGGTCTTCGGGACCGGCAGCGACAAGGACCCCGCCCCGCTGGCGGAGCTGGCCCGGGCCAACGGCGTCGAAAACCTGGTTGTCGTCGGTCTGGCCAACGACGAGATCGGCTATATCGTACCGCCCAGCGACTTCCTGCTCAGCACCGAGGCGCCCTTCTTCAAGTCCGCCGAGACCGGCCGCCACTATGAGGAGACCAACTCCGTTGGCATCGACGCGGCCCGCGCGGTGGCCCGGGCCTTTGAAAAAGCTCTGAAAAAGCTGGCCTCGGACTGAGCCGCCCCCGCGGCGGCGCAAAAAAACAGGCGCCCTTTGCCGGGATCACGGCAAAGGGCGCTTTCGTTTTTTCGAGCGATCAGCCCAGCTCGGCCAGACGGGCCAGCGCCACGGCGTACACCCGAGACGCGGTCCAAAGATCGGAAAAGCGCACGCACTCGTCGTTCTGGTGCGCGTTGCCGCGGAAGGGGCCGAAGGGGCTCTCGCCCATCTCCGCGCCGAAGGCCACGGTGTTGGGAAAGGCCCGGGCATAGGTGCCGCCGCCCATGGTATAAGCTTCGGCCTCGATGCCGGTCACCTCGGTATAGGCGCGGCAGAGGGCCCGGATCTCCGGCGCGTCCGGCGGGAACGCATAGCCGTCGGACTGCTCGCGGATCCGCAGGGCCGCGCCCCAGGCCTCGCACGAGGCCTTGAGCTTCGGCAGCAGCTCGTCGGCAAAGGACAGGCTGACCGGATAGCGGACGTTGTGGTTGACGACAAAGGCGCCGTCCTCGGTGCGGGCCATGCCCGTGATGCAGGTCAGCGGCCCGGTCAGCTCGTCGGCGCAGGCGATGCCCATCCCCGTGCCCGCAGTGTCCGCATTGGCCTCGCGGCAATAGCGCAGGACGCGCGCCGTCCGCTCGTCCCGCACCAGCCCGCTGTCCAGCAGGAACGCGGCCAGCCGCACCACGGCGTTGATCGACCCCTCCGGCATGGCCGCGTGGGCCGACCGGCCCGCCGCGCAGACCTTCAGGCGGCCGTTCTCCTCTCCCGTGCGGATGCCCTCCGCCGCGGGACAGGGCGTGTCGGCGGGCAGATCCAGCACCGCCTCGGCGCTGTCGGCCACCGCGTTGGAAACGCTGCCGCCCCGGAAGGAGATCAGATCGCCGCCGATCCCGCCGAAGACCGCGTCGAAGGCGCAGATGCCCTTTTCCGCACGGCAAACGGGGAAGGAGCTGTCCGGCGTGAAGGAAAACTTCGGAACAGGCTTGCCCAGCGCCAGATAGTGGGGCAGGTCGCCCATGCCCGTCTCCTCGCTGCCGCCGACGATGAGCCGGACCGAGAAGGGAAGCCGGATCCCGCTCTCCTTGAAGAACGTCATGGCGGCCAGCGCCGCGGCCACGGGGCCCTTGTCGTCGCCCACGCCGCGGCCGATCAGCAGATCGCCGTCCACCGTCAGCTCGTACTTGGGATACTCCCAGTCGCCGAAGGCGGGTACCACGTCCACATGGCCCACGATGCCGATCTCGTCCGGCCCGTCGCCGGGCAGGACGACGCTGCCGCAGTACCAGTCGTGGTTCTCCGTCTCAAAGCCCAGCCCGCGGGCATAGTCCAGAACGTACCCGATGGCCCGGGCGCTCTCGCGGCCGAAGACGAACTCCCCCTCCGCCGCAGCGGAGACGCTGGGGATGGCGATCAGCCCGGCAAGGCCCTTGAGGAACGCGGCCCTGACCGCTTCATCGCCGTAAAAACGGTCCAGTTTTTCGGAAAGCTCCATAGAAACGCCTTTCTGTTTTTAAAGCACTTTTTTGCCGCGGTATTCGTTGATGCAGTCCAGCGTGCGGTCCAGCTCTGCCACGATGAAGGGGTCCGGCGTCTGCTCCTCCACCGGGAAGGGCAGCACCGTGTTCGTCAGCACGCCCCGGCGGCACAGCATGTGCTTCAGCGAGAACCGGCTGGCCATGGTGAAGAACCGCAGATAGGGAAGGATCGTCCGCTGGTACAGCTCGTCGGCCCGCGGCTCGTCCCCGGCGAAATACGCCTGGATGCAGTCGTTGTGCACGTCCGTGCACTCGGTGCCTGTCATGAAGGCCGTGATGCCGAGGCGCAGCAGCGTCGGCATCTCAAAGCCCGCGCTGCCGCCGATGATCTGAACGTCCCCGCCGAACTCGGCCGCGAGCCGTTTGGTCTTGGGCAGAGCGTTCACGCCCTCCGCCTTGACGTAGCCGATGTTCGGCACCCGGTCCGCCGCGCGCAGGATGAAGTCCGCCGTATACCGCGCCGCGCTGGCGCCGGTGTCCTGCAGGATGACAGGCAGAGACGTCGCCCGCCCCACGTCCTCGTAATAGCGCAGCAGGTCCGCCTCGGACATGCTGCCCACGACGGGCGAGCAGACCATGATCAGGTCCGCGCCCTGATCCGCGGCCTCTTCCGCCTGACGGATGGCCGTCCGGCGGGCAATATCCGTGGTGCCCACGAAGATGGGCACGCGGCCGTTCACCTGACGGGCCAGCGCCCGCAGCATGGGATCCCGGTCGTACTCGCTTATCTTGTAATACTCCGACGCACCGGCCATGTGTCCGATCGCCACCGCGCCGCAGGACAGCACGTACTCCACGAGCCGTCCCTGGGCTTCGAGATCCGGCGTTCCGTCTTCGCGGAAAACGCTGGGCAGGATGGGCGTCATGCCCTTGAAAAACGGGTACCTTGCGCTCATGACCATATACCTCCGTTTGCCTCGCGCGGTCACTGCCGCGCGGCTTTTTCCGCCTGGGTCAGAGGGATGCTGTAGGGCTTGAACCGCTCCCGCAGACGCAGCAGCGTCTCGGGATTATAGCGCACGGCGATCTCGCCGAAGCTCAGGCTCGTGGTGATGACCGTGATCCGCCCGTCGGCCAGCCGCGAATCGATCAGGTCCAAAAACGCCGCCGCGGAATAGGCGGTGGTCTGCTCCGTGCCCAGCTCGTCGAGGATCAGCAGCGAGGCCCCGCGGGCCCGCTCCAGCTCTTCGTCCGGCGTGTCCGAGCGGCCGAACCGCTCGGTCTCGAAGCGCCGCGCCAGCGCATAGGCCGGCGCATAGACGGCGTACTCGCCCGCGTCGACGGCGATCCGCAGGATCCGCGCCGTCAGGAACTTCTTGCCGATCCCGCTCTCGCCGGTGAACAGCAGGTCCTCGCCCGGCAGGCCGGCGAAGCCCTCAATCCGCCGGACGACGCTCTCCATCAGCTTCCGGTCGGAAACGCCGCGCTCTGGATCCGGCTCGGCGGAAAACTCCTCCGGGCGGAAATCGCCCTTCTCGCCGCCGGACAGCCGGAACAGGCGCGCGTTCTCGCGCAGCTGCTCTTCCCGGTAGATCCGCCGGAAGCAGACGCAGGGCTCACCGTTCACAAAGCCCTCGTCGCGGCAGCGCGGACAGGCGATCTCCGGCTCGCCCGAGGCGGGCAGCCCCAGCGCGGTCAGGATCTTCGCCTTTTGCGCCGCCGCGGCCTCGGCCCGCGGCTGGAGCCGGGCCAGCACCGCCGCCGGATCCGGCGCCAGGACCGCTCCGGCCAGCTCCGCGCCCACGGCGTACTGTTCGTTCTCCGCCGCGGCGTACTGCGCGTTTTCGGCGCGCAGCCGCGCCAGCGCAGCCAGCAGGTCGGACCGGCGGTCGCTCTTGGCCGCCTCGAACTTCTCTCTCGCGCTGCGCGCGATCTTCGGATCCAGCTTCATGGGTCTCGCCCCTTTTGTCCGTATTGTATCCCTACGCGTCGCCGATCAGCTCCGCGATGGCCGCTTTTTCCTGCGGGGACAGCTCCCGCTTGGCGCCGGGCGCTGTCTTCCGGCCGCCGCGCCGGGCCGCCGCCGTGCGGGCCTCGGCCAGCTTTTGCTCCGCCGCCCGCTCGCGCCGGGCGATCTCCGCCGAGTCCGTCAGTCCGTCCTGCTTCCAGCCGCGGATGATCCGGTTCATATAGGTCAGCAGGATCTCGCCCTTGCGCTTGACGGAGATCTCGGCCGCCAGACGGACGGCGTCTCCGTCGAAGCCGAGCTCCGCCCAGCTCCGCAGCAGCCAGCGGTCCTCGTTGGTGCAGGCGCTCAGCTTCAAAAGCTTTTCGAACTCCCGCGCCCGGGCGGCCAGCTCCAGCTCCCGCACGCTGTACTCCTCCGCCTTTTCCCCGTCGGTGATGCCCATGTCCACCCAGCGCATCGCCTCTTTCCGGAGGGTCATCATGGACGGCCGCCGGGCGCCGTCGCTCTGGCGCGAGGCCCGGGCCGCGACGAAGTGGATCAGGGCGATGAACGCCTCGGCCGAAAGGCCGAAATAGCTGTACAGCGTCATCAGCTCCCGCAGATCGCTCTGGGTCAGCAGGGGCTTGATGACCCGTTCCGCCTCGCAGACGATCTGGGCGAAGGCCGGATCCCGGGTCTTGAGCTCTGCAATCTCCTCGACGGAGTAGACGGGCACGCGCTCGCCCTCCCGCAGGGCCGGGCCAGCCGCCTCCCGCGGGGCAGACCGTGCCAGTCCAGCCGCCACGAGGCGCTCCTCCGCCCGGGCCAGCCGCTCCGCCGTCAGACCCAGCCGCCGGCAGAGCGCGTCCTCCTCCGGGACGGCCCCGGAACAGAGCAGCAGGTAGAGCCGGATGGCGTCTCCGTCCTCCAGCCCGATCAATTTTTCCGCCGTGGCGGACGGGATCACGATCCCGCTCTCCCGTTCGGCACCGAGCGCCGTGACCGACATGCCCGCTCTCCTCTCTCCGTGTGGTGTCCACCGTTCCATTATAGCACAGCCGGACCCCCATTTCAAGCCAAAAAACGGCCCGCCGCCCTTCCGGGAAACGGGCGGGAACGTTTTGTTTGACAAGCTCCGCGCAAAAGGGTATAATAGTAAGCGTGATTCCGCGCGCGTTTTCCGAAAGAGAGGCGATCGGCCCCGATGTCCAACACAAAGCTCTGGTTCCTGTCCGGCGTTCTGCTGCTGTGTATCGGCGTGCTCTGGTATTTCCACGACGAGATGATCATGGTGCTCGTCTCCTTCGTGATCGCCTTTCTGCTGACACCGCTGGTCGACCGGCTCCAGAAGCTCTTCCGGGTGAAGAGCCGCGTGCTGCCGACGCTGGCCGCCCTGTTCCTGGTGCTGTGCGTCGCGGCCGGGTTCCTCTGGCTGGTGCTGCCGCCGCTGATCCGGCAGATTGAAAACGTCGTGCTGTCGGTAGACGAATACGCCGCCACCCTTTCCGACATCTTCGACAACCTGAGCGCGAAGCTGGAGAGCCTGGGCCTGTCCGAGCGGCTCATCGAGGTGTTCGACGGATTCCTGTCCGATCTGGGCAAGACCGCCTCGTCGCTGGTCACCAGCATCGGCACCTATCTGCTGCAGACCACGCTGAAGCTGGGGGACGCGGTGATCCTGATCTGCGTCACGTTCTACTTCACGCTGGACGGCGCCAAGCTGCTCCGCTCGATCCTCGACCTGTTCAGCGAGTATGCCCGGATCCGCCTGCGCCGCATGGGCCGCGAGCTGAAGGATCTGATCTGGGGGTACGTCCGGATCAAGCTGCTGACCAGCGCTGTGGTGTTCGCGGCGACGCTGATCGCCTATTCCATCATGGGCCTGCCCAACGCGCTACTGCTGGCCTTCGTGGCCTTCCTGCTGGAGTTCATCCCCTACTTCGGCCCGCTGATCTCCGGCGCCGTGGCGGCGGCCTTCGCCCTGATCGGAAGCGGCTGGAACATGGCGCTTTGGACCATCCTGGTCAACCTGCTGATCCAGATCGTGGACGGCAACATCATCGAGCCCATCGTACAGGGCAAGCGGGCGGAGGTCCACCCCGTTTCGATCATCCTGTCGCTGGTCGTCTGCGAAAAGCTGTGGGGCGTCGTCGGCATGTTCCTGGCCGTCCCCATCGCGGGCTTCGCCAAGGTCGTCTTTCTGGAGCTGCGGGACCTCTACCGCTCCATCGACAGCCCCATGGGCTTCGGCTATGCCACGCCGGAGCCGCTGGTGGCCGCCGTCGAGCCCCGGGAGGGGCGCGTGCGCCGGACCTTCCGCCGTCTGCGCGGGCGGCTCCGCGCGCGGCGGAACAAAACCTGATCTTCCCGGCCCCGGCCGCCCTGCAGCGGGGCAAAACGGCAGATTTTTTCATTCCGACCCGAAAGGAGGTGAACGGATAAACTCATGTTCGGAAACAGACACCGCTTCTCGCAAGAGAAAAGGATCGTCGCCTTCGTCGATTACGAGCACTGGTACATCTCTATGGACACGCTCTACAACAAGAAAAAGCCGGATCTGGCCGCGTGGTTCGCGGACCTCAACAACCGAGGCCGCGTCGTGGACGCCATCTTTTTCGCCGACTTTTCCAAGGGCGGCCTGAAAAACGAGATCGCGCGCATCCGGCTGTTCTCCAACAAGATCATCGACACGGTCAATCCCAACCCCAAATCGGTCAAGGATTTCACCGACTTCATCATTCTGGACAACATCTACCAGAGGGCCATGTCCTCGTCGGACGTGGACCTGTTCGTGATCTTTTCCGGAGACGGACACTTCAGCTCCGCCGCGGCGTTCCTCAAGAACAACCTCAACAAAGAGGTGGGGATCTACGGCGTCGGCGGCGCCACCAGCCGCCAGCTGCGCGACACCGGCGACTGGTACGTGGAGATCCCCGGCGGGCTCACCAAGACCTTTCTCATCGCCCAGCTCGCCCTGCGCCGGATCAAGGTCATGGAAAAAGACCGGATGAAGCTGATCACCGAAGACGCCGTCCTGCGCGCCACCGCGGAGGAAAACAAGATGGAAGAGGCCGACGTGCAGAAAGCGCTGGATTCGCTGGCGGAAAAGTCGGTCATCCGCGTCGACAACCTGATCGTCGACGGATCGCCCCGGCGCATCGTCAAGGCCAACTGGTCTCTGGCCGCTTCGGAAGGCTATCGCATCGACAAGTGACGGATCCCCGTCCGACCGGCCCGCGCCGTCCAGGCGCGGGCCGGTCTTTTTTCATGCCCGCCGGCAAATTTTGCGACATTCATGTCGCTTTTTTATTGACAGAAGTCGACACGTTCGGTATAATATAGATGATCGACGTCAAAAACTCATTCGATCCGGAAAGAGCGGTTCACTGATATGCTTATGGACGCCAAGACCCTGTCCGCGTGCTTCCTGTCGGCGGCAAACGCGCTTGCCAACAGCGAAACGCCCATCAACAACCTCAACGTCTTCCCAGTGCCGGACGGAGACACCGGCACGAACATGGCCGGCACCGCCGCTTCGGTCTGCGCCCTGGCCGACCCGGAGGGGGCCGTCGGCGACTTCGCCGCGCTGGTCGCCTCGGGCTATCTCATGGCCGCCCGGGGCAACTCCGGCGCCATCCTGTCTCTCTACGTCAAGGGCTTCGCCGAGGGACTGGCCGGGCTCGAGACCGCCTCGGCCGCCGAGCTGGCCCGGGCCATGGTCCGCGGCACCGAGGCGGCCTACCGCGCCGTCCCCCAGCCCGCCGAGGGCACCATCCTGACGGTCATGCGCGTCTGCGGCGACCGCGCGCGGGAGCTGACCGAGGCCGATCCCGACCTGTCTCCGGCCGCGCTGTTCGGCGATCTGGCCGTGACGGCCGAGGCCGTTCTGCCCAAGACCATGGAGATGCTGCCCGTCCTGGCCCGGGCCAAGGTGGTGGACGCCGGCGGCGTCGGCTTTATGACCATCCTGCGCGGGTTCCACGCCGCCCTGTGCGGCTCGCCCGTCGCCCGGGGGGACCGGGCCGTGGTGGAGGCCGAGGCGGCCGACTTTTCCGCCTTTTCCACCGAAGACATCGCCAACGCCTTCTGCGTGGAGTGCATCGTCAAAAAATCTCCGGCCTACGCCGCGGACGGCGCAGCCGAAGAGCTGCTGGAGCGCATCGGCCCCTTTGGGGACAGCGTGGTCTTTCTGGACGGCGCCGGTCTGATCAAGCTCCACATCCACACCAACCGTCCCGTCTTCGTGCTGGAGTGCGCCGGCGAGTACGGCGAGCTGATCTCGACCAAGACGGAAAACATGCGCGACCAGCACTCGGTGCTGGCCGGCGGCGCCAAGGACGGCGGCGTCGCCGAGCCGGAGAAGCCCTTCGGCTTTGCCGCCGTCTGCAGCGGCGAGGGCTTTGAGGCCACGCTGCGCGAGCTGGGCGCGGACCGCCTGATCCCGGGCGGCGCCACCATGAACCCCAGCACGGACCAGATCCTGGCCGCCGTCCTCGCCACCCCCGCGGAGACGGTCTTCGTGCTGCCGGGGAACCCGAACATCCTTCTGGTGGCCGAGGCGGCCGCCCGTCTGGTCCAGCCTCCCCGGCGGGCCGTGGTGATCCCCAGCCGCTCGCTGCCCCAGACCATCGCCGCCCTGCAGGCCTTCGACGGGTCCCTTTCCGCCGAAGAGAACCGGGCCGCCATGACCGGGGCCCTCTCCTCCGTGCGCACCGTCGCCGTCACCCGCGCCGTGCGCGACGCGGAGCTGGACGGGTTCCGCGTGGAAAAGGACCGCTATATGGCCCTCTGCGACGGGACCGTGGTCTCCTGCGCCGCCGGGCGGGACGAGTGCCTGCGCGGGCTGGCCGAAACGCTGGCCGACGCGGTCTACGTCGTCCTCTACTACGGCGAGAACGTCCACTATCAGGAAGCGTCCGACGCGGCCCGGCTCATCGCCGAACTCGCGCCGGACGCCGACGTGGACTTTGCCAACGGGGACCAGCCGCTATACGATTTCATCCTCTCCGTCTCGTGACAGATCGGCCAGGAACGCCTTGACCGCCCCGTCGTAGGCGGCGGTGTGGCGGATACGGATGTGCGAGTGGGTCCCGCTCTCCATCCAGACCAGCCTCTTGCGGGGGCTGGCGCAGGCGCGGAAAAGCGCCTCGCAGTCCGCCGGCAGCGACGAAACGTCCTCTTTGCTCTGGATGAACAGCACCGGCAGCGTCAGCCGGCCCATGCGGGACAGCGGCGTGAAGCGCCGATAGTTGACGCCGAAGCGGATCCGGCACAAAAGCCAGATCTCCTGCAGGACGGGGAACGTCCGGTGGCCGCGGTTCTGGATCCGGCGGCGCAGGACCTCGTAAAACGACTGGTAAAGCCCCTCCACCGTGAGGCCGCGCACATAGTCCGGCGCCGCGTCCGACGTCATGGCGTAGACGCAGGTGGCCGCGCCGACGCACACGCCGTGCAGCACCACCTCGCGGTTGCCCAGCTCGTCGTGGGCGAAGGCGAGCCAGCGAAGCAGGTCTTCATGCTCCTTCCAGCCCATGGTGGCATAGCGCCCCTCGGAAAACCCGTGGGCCCGGCTGTCCGGCGTCAGCACGTTCCAGCCGCTCTGCACATAGGGCTCGGAAAAGCCGGAGCTGTACACACAGCCCTCGGTCCGGCCGGACAGGATCACCACGCAGCGGTCGAACCCGAAGTCGAAATACTGCCCCGTCAGGCGCAGTCCGCCGCTTTGGATGCTGACCTCCCGCGCGAACTGCTCGTGGGCGGCGTGCCAGGCGACGGCCGCCTCGTGCATGGCGTCGTGGTCCGCGCTGGTCCCCTCTTCGCTGTTGCCCCGGGTCCAGATCTGCGGCGAGGTGCGCACGAAGATGCGCCGGAAAACGATGCCGGCGATGACGAAGGTCATCCCCACCCCCGAAAGGGCGAGGAAGGCCGCCGCGGCGATCAGCATTTTGCTCCAGAAAGGCATAAACTTCCCCCGTACTCTTTATCCTGAGACTCCCGGCAAGGCCCGGCCCGCGTCCGGCTGCGGCGCGGACCGCACTTTCCCGCCGGTATCCAAATCAAAAATCAAGAAAGGAACCCCAAAACCATGTCCGACTTTGTGATCATCCCCGACAGCACCTGCGACCTGACGCAGGATCTCCGCCAGCGCTTCGGCATCGACGACTACGTGCCGGCGCAGCTCACCTACCCCGACGGCCACTGTGAAGAGGTCGAGCTGGAGTGGCAGACCATCAGCAAAGAGGAGTTCTTCAACATCATCGGCGACAAGAAGATGTTCTTCAAGACGGCCCAGCCCAAGCACGAGACCGTCAAGCGCGTCTTCGAGAAATACCTGTCCGCCGGAAAGGACGTTCTGGGCATCACCATCTCGGCGTCCATGAGCGGCACCTACGGCGCCTACGTCACGGCGGCGGAAGAGCTGCGCAGGCAGTATCCGGACCGCAAGATCGTCTGTCTCGACTCTCTGCGCTATTCCGCCGGCATGGCCCTGCTGTGCATGCGGGCCGATCAGCTCCGCGCCGAAGGCCTCTCCATCGACGAGACCGCCGAGCGCCTGCTGACCGAGCGGAAAAAGATCCACCAGATGGGCGTTCTAGACGACCTGTACTTCTGCAAAAAGATGGGCCGCGTCTCGTCCACGGCGGCCGTCATGGGCACCATCGTGGGCATCAAGCCCATGGCGGACTTCGACAACACCGGCATGAGCCACCCCATCGGCAAGGTCCGCGGCTATAAGGCCGCCTATCGCACCGCGGTGAACTACATCCGCGAGACCATCACGGATCCGGAGAACGCGGTCGTCATCGTCATGCACTCCGCCCGGGCGGAAGAAGCCGAAAAGCTGGCCTCGGCCATCCGCGAGGGGATCGCGCCCCGCGAGATCGTCATGATGCACGTGGGCAAGTCCTGCGGCCCCAACATCGGGCCCGGCCTCATCGCCGCCTATTACTTCGGGACCGAGATCTCGGATGACATGGCCCGCGAGACCGCCATCTTCGAAAAGGCCTCACAGGCGAAATAGCGGACCGGCAGGGCGACCGCCCGGCCGATGAGCCAGTGGAGCGACAGCGGAAGCTCCGCGCCCAGCGCGCGCATCCCCGCGGCCAGGCCCAGCGTCACCGCCAGTCCCAGCGCCGAATACAGGATCTCCCGGAGGGCTCCCTTCAGAGGGAGCCCTCTGAATGTCACCGTTTTTTTCAGCGCCAGCCCCGCCAGCTTTTCCGCCGCCCAGACCGCGGTCAGGACCGCCGCCCAGGGCAGGCCCGCGGCGAGACCCGCCGCGTCCAGCACGACCAGGGCGATCAGGGCCGCTCCCCGGCAGATCACGCCGAACCGGTTGCACCGGGCCAGATTGCGGTACAGCAGCAGCGTGTCCTGCACGGTCCGGAAATGCGTCTTGGCGTTGTTGTCGTGATAGATCGTCTGGATGGTCAGCTGGCGGATGGGAACGCCGCCGAGAGCGGCGTACCACAGCACGCTCAGCTCATAGTCGTACCGTTCGCCCGGCACCCGCAGCATGGCGGGCAGCTGCTCCCGCGCAAAGCCGCGCAGGCCCGTCTGGTTGTCCGACAGCCAGTACGACGCGCTCAGCGCGAAGACGAAGCGCGACAGCCCGTTGCCCATCTTCGAGCGGAAGGGCATCCGGCGAAACTCCCGCACGCCCAGCACGAAGGACTCGCCCCGGCGCAGCAGCTCGTCCGCCCGGCGCACGTCCTCCGCGGCGTGCTGCCCGTCCGAGTCGGCGGTGATCACCGCCGAACAGTCCGGCATCTCCGCCAGAACGTGGCGATACAGATCCTTCAGCACCGCGCCCTTGCCGCGGTTCCGCGAAAAGGTCAGGACCTTCGCCCCCGCCTCCGCCGCGGCGGCGAACACCGGCGCATAGTCCGGCCCGCTGCCGTCGTCCGCCACGACGACGGGGTACCCCGAAGCCGTCAGCTCGCGGACGTATCCCGCCAGGATCATATCCGGTTCATAGGCCGGGATCAGGATCGCAGTCACGACCGGACGCGCCTCCTTCCAAAGCTCGGCGTTTTCCGTGCAAATATCTTTAATATTATAGCCCATCCGTCCGGGAATTGCAAGGGATTTTCGTTTTGTGACACGCGTGTCGCAAAACTTTTTTGTCAAAAGACCGCCCTTGCGGCGCAGCCGGCGCCGCAAGGGCGGTCTTTTGCGATCTCTCCGCCTCAAACGGGCACGGGCCGCGCCTCCAGCAGCGCCGCCTCCCGCTCCGAGTGGCTCACCATCAGGATGGCCCGCCCGGCCCGGCGGCGCAGGATGAACGCTGCGGCGCGGGCCACGTTGTCGTCGTCCAGCCCGCGAAAGGGCTCGTCCAGGACCAGCAGCTCCGACTCGGCCAGCACCGCCCGGGCGATGGCCACCCGACGCTTCATCCCGCCGGAAAAGGCCGCGACCGGCTTGGCCAGCTCGGCCTCCTCCAGCCCCAGCTCGCCCAGCGCCGCGGCGATCTCCCGCCGGTCCAGCCCGGGACAGGCCAGCCGCACGTTCCTCACCGCGCCGAGGCTCTCACAGAGTCGGTCCTCCTGGAACACCGCGGCGATCCGGTCCGGCACGCCGGAGACGGTCCCCCCGTCCGGCCGGATCAGGCCCAGGACCACGTTCAGCGCCGTGGTCTTGCCCGCGCCGGACTCGCCGGTGAGACACACCGCCTCGCCCGGGGCCAGCGAAAAGCTCAGCCGGTCCAGCACCGTCCGGCCGCCGAAGCGCACGGTCACGTTCTCCACACAGATCATGTGCGCTCCAACCTCCTGTACAACAGCTTCAGCGCGCCGGTGAACAGCTTTTCAAAGGCAACACTGGCCGCCACGATGACCACCGTCCACGCGAACAGCTCGGCCGTGTCGAAATAGACCTTGGCCATGTACAGCCGTTCGCCCACGGTGCCGGCGGGGATGCCGATGATCTCCGCCGCCACGCCGGCCTTCCAGGCCAGCCCCAGCGCGGCGCTGCAACCGGACAGCAGATGGGGCTTCAGCTGCGGCAGCGTCACCCACCAGAACCGGCTTGCCGCCGGGATGCGGAAGACCCGCGCCATCTCCGCCAGCTTGCGGTCCCGGCTCTTGAGTCCCTCCAGCAGGTTGGCGTACAGCACCGGGAAGACCATCAGAAACGAGATGAAGATCGAGATGTTCCGCGACGACAGCCACACCAGCGCGATGACGATGAACGACGCCACCGGCACGGACCGCACCGTCACGAAGTAGGGCCGCAGCAGCGTCTCCGCCGCGGGGAACCGGGCCGCCAGCGCCGCCGCGGCGGCTCCCACGGCAAAGCCTAGGAAGAAGCCCGCGGCGATGTGCCACAGCGTGGTCCAGACCGACAGCCAGAAGCTGCCCAGCTGCACCAGCTCGCCCAGCCGCACCAGCACCGCCCAGGGAGACGCGATCAGCACGCTGCCCACGGGCAGCAGACTGACCGCCTGCCACAGACCCACGGCAAGAAGGGCCGAGGCGGCGCGGCGCGCCGTCTCGGCCTTTTTGTTTTTCAGTTCTCCCGCGTTACGGCGCATAGTAGAACCCGTCGTCCGGCAGGGCGCCGCCCACGGACTTCGGTTCCGCGTTGAACAGCACGGTCAGATAGCCGCTCACGGCGCTCTTCATCTCCGCGCCGTCCATATACTGCAGGTTGCAGAACGGGATGGCCTTGGCGGCGATGGCCTCTTCGGCGATCTCAAAGTGTCCGACCATGGCCGCGGCCTCCGCCGCGTTGTCCCGGGCAAAGCTGACCGAGCTCTCATAGGCCTTCAGCAGGGCCTTGACCGCGTCTGCGTTGTTCTCCACGAACTCCCGCCGCGCCACCAGCACGCCGGTGATCAGCTTGGCGTCCTTCTCCACCGCGTTCCACTCGGCGTTCAGGTCCAGCGCCACGCGCATCCCCTTGTCGCTGAGCTTGGCTCCTGCCGCCGTCACATAGGGCTGGGGCAGCATGGCGATCCCGCCGCCGGAGGCCAGCAGCGGCACCACCTCGGTGGGCTCGCTCTTCCACTCCACGGTCACGTCGCGGTCCGGATCCAGTCCGTTCATGCTCAGGATATACCGAAGCGTGTACTCCGGCGTCGAGCCCTTGCCCGTGGCGTAGAGGGCCTTGCCCTTCAGATCGGCCACGGTCTTGACCGTGTCGCCCATCTCGACCACGTACAGCACGCCCAGATTGTTGACCGCCAGCAGAACGATGTCCCCGCCGGTCTTGTTCCACAGGACGCTGGCCAGATTGGCCGGCACCGCGGCCGCATCCAGTTCGCCCTTGACCAGCTTCGGCGTCAGCTCGTCGGCCGAGCCGGCCAGCGTGAAGTCCACCTTCAGGCTGCCCTCGCCCGCCTCGCTGTCGTTCAAAAGTTTCGCCAGACCGATGCCCGTGGGCCCCTTCATGGCGCCGATGCGAACGTCATAGCTCTTCGCCGGGGCGCACCCCGCGAACACCGCCGCCGTCAAAACCGCCGCCAGCACCAGCGCGGCGATCCGTTTCCAGTTCCGTTTCATTTTTCTCTCTCCTTCTCCCTTTGGGACTGCGTCCGTATTATACCCCTCTCTCCCGCTTTAGTATGTTGCCTCTGCAACGCAAATACACAAAATTTCCCGCCCGGCGCGCCGGGCGGGAAAACGCTTTTCAAGTCGGACGCAGGGAGACGTCACTCTTCCCGGACCACGGCGATGTGGACGTCCGAAAGCTGCTTGGGGTCCACCGCCGAGGGCGCGCCCATCATCAGATCCTGGGCGTTTTTGTTCATGGGGAACGGAATGACCTCGCGGATGGACTCCTCCCCCGCGATGAGCATGACCATGCGGTCCACACCCGGCGCGATGCCCGCATGGGGCGGCGCGCCGTAGCAGAAGGCGTTGTACATGGCGGGGAACTTGGCGCGGACGTCGTCCTCGCCCAGACCCACCAGCGAGAAGGCCTTGACCATGATCTCCGGCTCGTGGTTCCGGACGGCGCCGGAGCTGAGCTCTACGCCGTTGCAGACCAGATCGTACTGATAGGCCAGGATCTCCAGCGGATCCTGCTTCTCCAGCGCCTCGAGGCCGCCCTGGGGCATGGAGAAGGGGTTGTGGCAGAACTCCAGCTGGCCGGACTCTTCGCCGATCTCGTACATGGGGAAGTCCACGATCCAGCAGAACTCATAGCGCTCGGCGTCCATGTGGCCGGGAACGCTCGCGCCCAACAGCTTGCGCAGCACGCCGGCGGTCTTCTGGGCGACCGTCTTCTTGCCCGCCGCCATGCCGACGAAGGCACCGGGGGCCAGACCCAGCTTCCGGGTCAGCGCCTCGCGGCGATCGGCCAGATACTTGGAGACGCCTCCGGTCAGCGCGCCGGTCTCGTCGGTGCGGAACCAGCAGACCTTGCTGCCCGTCTGCACCTCGACGTCGGCGCAGAGCTTGTCGATGAACTTCCGGCTCTGATCGAAATCCGGCACCGCGACGGCGCGGACCTCGGCCCCTTCAAAGGGAGCGAAGCCGCAGCCCTGGACCTCGGCGGTGATGTCGCAGAGCGTCAGGTCGATGCGCAGGTCGGGCTTGTCCGAGCCGTAGAGCTCCATGGCGTCCCGGTAGGCGATGCGGCGGAAGGGCGCGGCAGAGGCGCGGCTGTACTTGCCGAACCGGGCGAACACGGGCGGCAGCACGTCCTCCAGCACGGCGAACACGTCGTCCTGAGAGGCAAAGGCCATCTCCATGTCCAGCTGATAGAACTCGCCGGGGCTGCGGTCCGCGCGGGCGTCCTCGTCGCGGAAGCAGGGGGCGATCTGGAAATACCGGTCGAAGCCGGAGGCCATCAGAAGCTGTTTGAACTGCTGGGGCGCCTGGGGCAGCGCGTAGAACTTGCCGGGGTGGTTCCGGGACGGGACCAGATAGTCCCGCGCGCCCTCGGGGGACGAGCTGGTCAGGATCGGCGTGGTGATCTCCAGAAAGCCGTGGGCCGTCATGGCCGAGCGCAGGGCGGCCACCACGTTGCTGCGCAGCACGATGTTCTTCTTCACCTCGGGGTTCCGAAGGTCCAGATAGCGATATTTCAGGCGGGCGTTCTCGTCTGCCTCGCGGGATTTGTTGATCTCGAATGGCAGCTGGTTGTACCGGCACTTGCCCAGCACCGCCACGCTCTCCGGGACGACCTCGATCTCGCCCGTGGCCTGACGCGGGTTTTTCGACTCTCTCTCCCGCACGACGCCGGTGACGGAGACCGTGGTCTCCTTGTTCATGGCGCGGAAGGCCTTCATCATCTCTTCCGTCTCGACGACGATCTGCGTCGTCCCGTAAAAGTCGCGCAGGACCACGAACCCGAAGTTCGATCCCACCTCGCGGACATTTTCGACCCACCCGGCCAGCGTGACGCGTTTGCCGGCGTCGGCAAGGCGAAGCTGTCCGCAGTCGTGTGTTCTGGATTGTGTCATCGTATCGTTTTCCTCTTTTTCCAAGGTTTGTCTGCTCTTGTTATTGTCTCACATTCCGACTTCTTTGTCAAGGGGCCGCCGCAGAGAAAAGCGCCGCCGAAGCGGGGGAACGGGCCGTTCCTCCCTTCGGCGGCGCGCCGAACCCGGCGGGCTCGTCTCTTTCGCGGCGTCCTTATCAGAACAGGCCGCTGATCCTTCCGTTTTCGTCCACGTCGATCCGCTCGGCGGCCGGGCTTTTGGGAAGGCCCGGCATGGTCAGGATGTCGCCGGTCAGCACCACGACGAACCCGGCGCCGGCCGACACCTTGACGTTCTTCACCGTCACGGTGAAGCCCTCGGGCGCGCCGAGCTTGGCGGGGTCGTCCGAGAAGCTGTACTGGGTCTTGGCGATACAGACCGGATACCCGCCGAAGCCCAGCGCCTCCAGCTCGGCGATCTGCTTCTTGGCCGCAGGCAGGACCGAGATCCCGTCGCCGCCGTAGATCTTTTTCACCACCGCCTCGATCTTGTCCTCCAGCGAGCCGTCCAGCTCATAGGAGAAGCGGAAGTCGCCCTTTTCCTCCTCGCAGAGGCGGACCACCTCGCGGGCCAGCGCCTCGCCGCCGCGGCCGCCCTCGGCCCAGACGGTGGACAGCATCGTATTGACGCCCAGCTCGCGGCAGCGGGCGATGATGAAGTCGATCTCCCGGTCCGTGTCGGTGGGGAACCGGTTGACCGCCACGACGCAGGGCAGCCGGTAGACGTTTTTGATGTTGGAAACGTGGCGCAGCAGGTTGGGGATCCCCTTCTCCAGCGCGGTCAGATCCTCCCGGGCCAGACTGGTCTTGTCCAAGCCGCCGTGCATTTTCAGCGCGCGCACCGTGGCCACCACCACCACCGCGTCCGGCACCAGTCCGGCCATGCGGCACTTGATATCCAAAAACTTTTCCGCGCCCAGATCGGCGCCGAAGCCCGCCTCGGTGACGGTATAGTCGCCCATCTTCAGCGCCAGGCGCGTGGCCATGACGGAGTTGCAGCCGTGGGCGATGTTGGCGAAGGGCCCGCCGTGCACGAAGGCGGGGGTCCCCTCCAGCGTCTGGACCAGATTGGGCTTCAGCGCGTCCTTCAGCAGGGCCGCCATGGCGCCGACGGCCTTGAGCTGGCCCGCCGTGACAGGCTTGTCGTCGTAGGTATAGCCCACGATGATCCGCGACAGACGCTCCTTGAGATCGGTGATGGACGAGGACAGGCAGAACACCGCCATGATCTCGCTGGCCACGGTGATGTCGAAGCCGTCCTCCCGCGG
>JAEERN010000176.1 GCA_016285815.1 Clostridiales bacterium | reverse complement strand
GAGACGGCGGCGCTCGGCGCGCTCGGCCTGGCGGGCCGAGTGCTTTTCCGCGGCGCGGGTGCCGGTGCGCTCCATCTCGTCGGAGGCCTTGTTCATCAGCTTCGACAGGGGGATGCGCAGGATGGCCAGGACCACCAGCAGGGCCAGCAGGAACAGCAGGATCCCGGCGCCGACCTTGGAGAAGGCGCGGATCAAAAGCTGGGTGAAGCCCCCGGCGAGGATGCCGCCGCTGTGCAGCAGCATGCCCTCCGCCCCCAGCTCGGCGGCGGAGACGGGCTCGCCCGCCAGGAACAGGTGCGCCAGCGCGCCCGTCAGGACGGGCACGGACGATACCGCGGCGACCCAGAAGGGACGCAGCTTCCGGTTGAGACGCAGCAGCAGATGTCCCGCAACGACCAGAAGCGCGGCGGGAACGACGTAAAGCCCCGGCCCGATCAGCCAGGCCACGGCGCCGTTGACCGCCTTGAGAACGGCGGCGTTGGGCGCGAAGAACCCGACGGTCATCAGAACGGCGAGAAGCGCCAGCAGGATGACGGACGCCTCGCGCCACCGGCGCGACGAGGCGCTGGGGGCCACGGGGCCCTGCGGCGCGGCGCGCTTTTCCGTTTTCTTTTTCTTTCCGGCCAAAGGTGGATACCTCCATGTTTCAGTTGCGGACCGTGTGAAACGCGGATTTCGGCGCGGGACCGCGCCGGATCGTCACATTGATTCACTCTATTATACCACACCAGCGGACAAATGGAAAGACCTTCTTCTCTTATTTACAGAAAAAAAGCCGCCCCCTTGCGGCAGGGGACGGCAGGCGCGGCGGGGGGAGAGGCGTCAGCGGACGGGGGCCGCGGCGTCCAGCGCGGCGCGGGCCAGCGCCTGTTTGTGCTCCTGAAGCGTGTAGAGCTCGTAATAACGGCCGCGAAGCTTCAGCAGCTCGGCGTGGGTGCCGCGCTCGACGATCTCGCCGTGGGAGAGGCAGAAGATGACGTCCGCGTGCTGGATGGTGGAGAGCCGGTGGGCCACCACCAGCATGGTGCCGATGTTCCGCATCTTTTCCAGCGAGTTCTGGATCAGCAGCTCGGTCTCGGTGTCGATGTTGGCCGTGGCTTCGTCCAGGATCATGATCTCGGGCCGGTGGATCACGGTGCGGGCAAAGGACAGCAGCTGGCGCTGGCCGGCCGAGAAATTGTTGCCGCGCTCGCGGACCTCTTCGTCCAGCCCGTCGGGCAGGCGGGCGAGGAACCGGTCCGCGTTGACGTAGCGGCAGGCCTCCAGCACCTCGCTGTCCGGGACGCCCTCCAGCCCCAGCAGGATGTTGGAGCGCACCGTCCCCGCGAAGAGGAACACGTCCTGCAGCATCTGGCCGAAGCGGCGCCGCAGCGAGGCGACGGTGTACGTCCGGATGTCCACACCGTCCAGCAGGATCTCGCCCTGCTGGATCTCATAGTTGCGGCAGAGCAGGGAGAGGATGGTGGTCTTGCCCGAGCCCGTGGCGCCCACGAAGGCCGCCGTGCTGCGGGCGGGAACGGTGAAGGACACGTCCTTCAGGACCCACTCGCCGGGCACGTAGGCGAACCAGACGTTCCGGAACTCGATCTCGCCGCGGACCTCGCCCAGCTCGACGGCGTCCGGCGCGTCGGCGATCTCGGGGGGGATGTCCATGACCGTGAAGATCTTCTCCGCCGAGGCCAGGGCCGACTGCAGCCAGTTGAACTGCTCGGCCAGGCTCTGGATGGGGTTGAAGAACTTGGAGATGTACATGTAGAACGAGACGATGACGCCGCCGGTGACGGTCTGTCCCAGGAACGAGACCTCCCGGATGACGCCGCGGCCGCCGAGGTAGAGCAGGCAGAGGACCGACGAGATGTACAGCATGTACACCACGGGGCGGAAGATGCTGAAGACGAAGATCTGCTGGCGCTTGGCGCGGCGCAGCTCGTCGTTCTTCTCGTCGAACTCGGCCTTTTTGCGGGCCTCGCGGTTGAAGACCTGGATCAGCTTCATGCCCGAAAGGTTTTCCGAGAGATACGTGTTGAGGTCCGTGGTGGCGTTCTTGACCCGGCGGTAGGCCTGGCGGGAGAACTGGCGGAAGATCACCGTGAACAGCACGATGAAGGGCACGAAGCACAGCACCATCAGCGTCAGCATGTAGTTCAGCGCCAGCATGGCCCCCAGCACGCCCGCGATGACGAGACAGTTTTTGACCAGATTGACGACGATGTTGGTGAACAGCATGGAGATGGCGTTGGTGTCGTTGGTGACGCGCGTCACCAGCTTGCCCACGGGGATGGCGCTCAGCTGGCCGTGGGACAGGCTCTCGATGTGGGCGAACAGGTCCTCGCGCAGGTGGGAAACGATGCGCTGGCCGGTCTTCTGCAGCAGGATGGCCTGGAAATAGGTGCAGACCAGCGAGACGATCAGGATCCCCGCGTAGACCGCCACCATGGCCAGCAGGCGGGGCATGGCGAAGTCGTCCGTCAGAAGCTCTTCGATGCGCCCCACCAGCAGCGGCGAGATCACGTCGTAGGCCACGGAGAACAGCATGATGACCAGCGCCAGCAGGAAGCTCTTCCACTCGGGGCGGGCGTACCGCATCAGGCGGCGGATCAGCTCGCCGTCCTTCATGCTGCGCTCGAAGTCCGGACCGGCCTTTCTGCGGCGCATGACCGCCCAGGCCGCGGAGAAGATCAGCGTCAGCAGGCCCGCGGCCGCGCCGGCGGCGATCAGGGGGAAGTACTCTCTCACGCCCGCTCCCTCCCTTCGTCGTCCAGCCGCTGCAGCTCGACCAGCTCGGCATAGGCGGGACAGGTGCGGCACAGGGTCGCGTGGTCGCCCACGGCGGCGACGCGGCCGTCGTCCAGAAAGACGATTTTGTCGGCGTTCTCGATGGTGGAGACGCGGTGGGCGATGAGGATCGTGGTGCGGCCCGCGCGCTCGGCCCGCAAATGGGCGAGGATGGTCTCCTCCGTGCTGACGTCCACCGCCGAGACCGAGTCGTCGAGGATCAGGATGGGGGCGTCCTTGATCAGCGCGCGGGCGATGGCGATGCGCTGCTTCTGGCCGCCGGAGACGGTGACGCCGCGCTCGCCCAGGACCGTGGCGTACCCGTCGGGGAAGGCGGCCACGTCGTCGTGGACGCCGGCCATGCGGGCCGCGCGCTCGACGGCGGCCGGGTCCTCGCCGTCCACGGAAAAGGCGATGTTGCGGCCGATGGTGTCGCTGAACAGAAAGCCGTCCTGGGGCACGTAGGCGACGCTGTCGCGCAGGGCGCGGATGGGAACGTCGTTGACGTCGCGCCCGTCGAGGAACAGCGTGCCCCGCGGCACGTTGTAGACCCGGAGGATCAGGTCGGCCAGCGTGGTCTTGCCGGAGCCCGTGCGGCCGATGACGCCCACGGTCTCGCCGGGCAGGATCTCGAAGGACACGTCGTGCAGGGTCTCGACCGCCGCGCCGGGGTAGGTGAAGGACAGCCCGCGGAAGGCGATGCCGCCAGCCGCCGGCTTCTGCGGGCCGGCGGGAAGCCCCGGCGCGTCCGCCACGTCGGGACGGGCGTCCAGCAGCGCGCCGATGCGGGAGAGCGAGGCCTTGCCGCGGGCGTGCATCTCGATGAGCTCAGCCACGGCCATGACCGGCCAGACGATGGCGGTGAAATAGCCGATGAACTCCACCATCTGGCCCGCGTTGAACACGCCGGTGTAGACCAGATAGCCGCCGTAGCCCAGGATGACGCAGACCACCGACTCGACGAACAGCGTGACCAGGATGTGCAGCAGCGTCGAGGCGCGGGCGTAGTTCACGTTGGTCCGCTCGTTGTCGCGGTTCAGACGGCGAAAGGCCATGAGCTCGGTGAACTCCTTGACGAAGGCCTTGACCACAGCGATGCCGGAAAAGGTCTCCTGAGAGAAATCGGACAGCGAGGAGAACGCGGCCTGGCGCTCGTCCCACTTGCGGGTCATATACCGGCCCACGGTGCTGCCCACGAAGAAGAGCAGGACCATGGGCGCCAGGGAGAACAGCGTCAGCTTCCAGTCCATGCGGAACATCTTGACGATGGCCAGGACCCCCAGCAGCAGCGCGTCGCACAGCATCAGGACGCCGGAGCCGAAGCACTCCTGCACCGTTTCCAGATCGTTGGTGAACAGGGACATGAGGCCGCCCACCTTGTTCACCTGGTAGTACTGCTGGGACAGGTCCTTGCAGCGGTCGAACATGCGCCGGCGCAGGTCGGACTCGACGCGGATCGCCGAGCCGAAGAAGCAGACGCGCCACAAAAAGCGGCCCGCCACCATGACGGCGATGACCCCCAGGAGAGGCAGACAGATCCGGTCCAGCAGAAAGTCCATGGTGAAGGGCACCGGCGCGCCGTCCACGGCGACGATGCCGTCGTTGACGCCGTTGATGACCATGCGGTACAGCTCGGGCACCACCAGCTGGAAATAGTCCACGGCCACCAGCGCGGCGGCGCCCAGCAGCAGCAGCGGCCCGTAGCGCAGATAATAGCGGTTGATGTGTTTGCCGAACAGCAAGAGGACAGACTTCCTTTCGTTTCGGGATCAGCGGCCGCGGGACCGGCGGCGGCCGCGGGAGAGGCCGAGGGCGTACAGCCCGGTCCGGGCGCCGCACAGGGCGAAGGCGGTGACCAGGACGGAGAGCGCGTCGAAGCGCAGCGTCCGGCGGAGGAAGAGGAACGGCATGTAAACGATGAGCCCCCGGGCCCACGTGACGTCCGAGCGGGAATAGATCGCGTAGAGCACCGCGGCGGGCAGGCAGAAGACCAGCGTCGCCGCCCCGTCGGAGATGAAATAGTGGCGGACGGACAGCTTGGGCCGGTCGGGACGGGCCGCGCCCATGCGCCAGGCGACGAACAGCGTCACCAGCGCGAAGAGGAAATAGCCGCTCAGGCACAGGGGCAGCGAGCGGTCCTGGAACGAGCGCTCCAGCAGCGGGCGCAGCCAGAGTCCCAGCGTGACCGAGCCCAGCAGGCTGCCGATCACGGCCAGGACCACGGTCAGCAGCAGCCAGAGCACCGCCCGCAGCACGAGCCGCTTGACGGGCGTGTCTGAAAGGTTGGTTTTGACCGTACGGGCGAAGTCCCGAAGCTTCACGGCGACCGCCTCCTTCTCTTTCCGCGTTGCGGGGCCGGGATCGGTCCCCTTTCGGAAAATGATAGCATATCCGGCGGAGCAATGCAAGGGCCGGGCGTTTACATTTTCCGGAAAAGCTGATATAATGGACGCAAGATCGAAGCGGAGGAGCGTGACGGGACGTGCGCCTAATCTCGTGGAACGTCAACGGCCTGCGGGCCTGTGCCAAAAAGGGGCTGGCGGATTTTTTCGCCGAAGCCGACGCGGACGTGTTCTGCATGCAGGAGACCAAGCTCCGGCCGGAGCAGAACGACTTCGCCCCGGCGGGATACGCCGCGTATCTCAACAGCGCGGAGAAAAAAGGCTATTCCGGCACCGCCGTCTTCAGCCGCGTCGAGCCGCTGTCGGTCCGCTTCGGGCTGGGGATCCCGGAGCTGGACGGCGAGGGGCGCGTCATCACGGCGGAGTTCCCGGACTTTTCGCTGGTGAACTGCTATACGCCCAACGCCCAGCGGGATCTGGCGCGCCTTCCCTTCCGTATGGCGTGGGAGGACGCCTTCCGCGCCCGTCTCTGCGGCATGGCGGCGAAAAAGCCCGTGATCCTCTGCGGCGATCTGAACGTTGCCCATGGGGAGATCGACCTGCGTCACCCCCGGGCCAACCGGGGCAACGCCGGGTTCACCGACGAAGAGCGGGGCAAGATGACCGAGCTGCTGGCCGCCGGGTTCACCGACACCTTCCGCTGGCTCTATCCGGACCGGACGGACGCCTATACCTGGTGGAGCTATCTCTACAACGCCCGGGCGAGCAACGCGGGCTGGCGCATCGACTATTTCATCGTCTCCGACGCGCTCCGCCCCCGGGTGCGGGACAGCGTGATCTATTCCAATGTGTTCGGCAGCGATCACTGCCCCGTGGGGCTGGAACTGACAGACTGACGGGCGGTCCAATCCTGTAAAGCGAAAACACTTTTCATGTGGGGAACAGGCTGTAAAGTAAAAACGCAGTCGTTGTAAAGCGTTTTTGACATCTTCCACAAAGTTTTCCACAAAGCCCGGAAAAACGGGGGAAAGAGCGGGGAGGAACGGACATGGATGAGCGAACGGTCCTGCGCGAGCTGGCGGAACGGTATGCGGTCTATGCGCTGGACGGGCGGAGCGCGGCCCGGAAAGAGCGCTATCGGGCTCACAATTCTCTGGAGACGGTCCGGCCGCCAGTGCTGGTCTTCGAGGTGCCCTGGGGCGAATACGCCGGCGAGGAGGCCCTGCGTCCGGTCTCGCGGGATCCCCGGATGCGGGGGATTGAGACGGACCTGCGGCGGGCGATCTTCCAGTTCGAGCACTTCGAGGGGGACTTCGCCGTCCACGACTACCGGCGGGCGGCGGTGGCGCTGAACGTGACGGGGAACGGTCTGGAGATCGATGAGGACCTCATCGCCGCGGACACGGGGACGGACATCCTGTCTCACGGCTTCCGCGACACCATCCCGGACGCGGAGACGTTCCTCGCCAAGGTGAAGACGCCCTCCGCCTCGCTGGACCGGGAAGAGACCGAGCGCCGGCTGAACGCGGAGGACGAGGTGTTCCACGGGATCCTGCCGGTGAAAAAGGCGGGGGTCGGGCTGTATCTGGCGTCGTGGGACATGATCCCCCGGTACCACGGGGTGGAGAACTGCCTCATGGACCTGTACGACGATCCGGAATACGCCCACCTGCTCATCGAGACCTTCACCCGGCACCAGCTGGCGCTGATGCGGGATTACGAGCGGCTGAACGTGCTGGACACGGATCCGCTGTATCTGCACTGCACGCCGGCGGCCACCCGCGAGCTGCCTGTCAAGGACATGGACCGGGAGAAGATCGGGCTGAAGGACGTCTGGGCCCGTGCCATGGCCCAGATCTTCGCGGTGGTCTCGCCGGAGATGCACGAGGAGTTCGATCTGGTCTACACCCAGCGGATGTTCGACCTGTGCGGCCTGTCCTATTACGGCTGCTGCGAACCGCTGCACAACAAGATCGACAAGCTGCGGCGGTTTTCGAACCTGCGCCGCGTCTCCATCACCGCGTGGGCGGACGTGGACGAGGCGGCGGAGAAGATCGGGCGGGACTTCGTGCTTTCCTACAAGCCCAATCCGGCCTTCGTGGCCGGGCCCGGCTTCGACCCAGAGCCGGTCCGGGCGGAGATCTGCCGGGTGGTCAGGGCCTGCCGCCGGAACGGGACGCCCTGTGAGTTCATCCTGAAGGACATCAGCACCACCTCCGGCCGGTGGGAAAACCTCAGCGCCTGGGTCGACACGGTCAGCGGCGTGCTGGACGAGACCTTTGCCTGACGGCGAGACAAAAGACAGAGCGCCCGCTCTTTCCCCGAACGGGGAGGAGCGGGCGCTTTTTGGCCGCGAAAAGCGCGGGGACGATCAGAGAATCGTCTCCATGCCGATCTTCTGGGGGACCATGCCGCAGGACTCGTAGAACCGCAGGGCGTCCGGGTTGCAGGCCCAGACGTTCAGCGTCACGTTGTAACAGCCCTGCCGCCGGGCGAAGGCCAGGACGTGGTCGTACAGGGTGCGGCCCACGCGCCGCCGCCGGGCGGCCTCGTCCACGCAGATGTCGTCGATGTACAGGGTCTTGACGTCCGTGAGGACGTTGTCGTCCTCGTGCCGCTGAAGGGCGCAGAAGGCGTGGCCCAGTACGGTCCCGGTCCCGTCGGTGCAGACGAAGACGGGGCGGCTCTCGTCGGCCAGCAGGGTGGTCAGCTGGTCCGCGGTGTACTTGGTCGCGGGCCCCTTGAACAGGTCCGGTCTCCCCCGGTGGTGGACCATATCCACCTGGACCAGCAGGCGGAGCAGGGCGGGGATATCACAGGGACCGGCGCGGCGGACGGTGAGCATGGATCAGGCCTCCTTTTTTGGAAAAACGGATCGCGGGGCTCCGGGTCAGAGCAGAACGGGGACCGGCGCGTCCGCCTCGATGCGGTCGGGGGCGACGGCGCAGTCCACCGCCAGCACGGACACCCCGGCCGCGGCG
>JAEERN010000175.1 GCA_016285815.1 Clostridiales bacterium | reverse complement strand
GCGGCCGTCGCTGCCTCCGCCGCGGTCCCGGCGGGCGCTTCCGCTCTGCAGCCGGCACCGCAGACGAGCAGCAGCGCCAGCAGGATCAGGATCCCCCGTTTTTTCATTTTTCCCTCCGGATATGCGTTCCAATCGCCGGGGCCGCTCCGGCCGTCCTCTTCTGAAAACGGCTTCGCCGCGGCGCCGCCCGGCTATACTATAACCGTTGTTTTTCCCGATGTCAAGTCTTTTTTCCGCGGCGCGCCGCCGAAAAGCACGCTGCGTCTCCGCGCAGCACGGATAGTTTTTCGCCGGACGGTCCGGCTTTTTTCAAAAAAACGCTTGACAAACCGGGATTTTCTGGTATACTAATTAAGTTGCGGTCCGGCGCTCTTGCCGGCCGCCATCCTTACCCCCGTCCGATTGCCGGGGCAGGGGTCAAAAGTCCAAAAGGAGGTGCACAGAAAGATGGCAAATCTGGGAAAGTACGAATCGCTCTACATCATCAAGGCCAACCTTGAGACCGAGGCGATCCAGGAGACCGTCGAGCGTTTCAAAGCCCTTGTGGAACAGAACGGCACGCTGGAATCCATCGACGAGTGGGGCAAGAGAAAGCTCGCCTATCCGATCGACTATATGACCGAAGGCTACTACGTTCTCATGACCTTCACCGCGCCGGCCGAGTTCCCCGCCGAGCTCACCCGTATCTACAACATCACCGACAACGTCATCCGCTCGCTGACCACGGCGAAAAACGACTGACGTCGCCGCGTCCGTTGACAGGAGGTCAAAACCATGATCAACAAATGCATCCTCATGGGCCGCCTCACCCGCGACCCCGAACTTCGCCACACTGCGAGCAACACGCCTGTGACGACGTTCACGCTGGCTGTGGACCGCAACGTGAAACGGACGAACGACAGCGCCCAGCAGACCGCCGATTTCATCGACATCGTTGCCTGGGACGCCAAAGCGGACTTTGCCTCGAAGTGGTTCCGCAAGGGTCAGCTCGTCGCCGTCTGCGGCAGACTGCAGAGCAGAAAATGGCAGGACAACGAAGGCCGCAACCGCACGTCCTACGAGGTCGTGGCGGACGAGCTGCACTTCGCCGAGTCCCGCCGCGACAGCGACAGCGGCTATTCCGGCCAGAACTACGGCGGCGGCTATACCCAGTCCGCTCCGCGCGCGGCCGCGCCCGCCCAGCCCCAGGCTCCGGCGGATACCGACGGCTTCGAGACCCTTACCGACGACGGTACCGAGCTCCCGTTCTGATCAAAGACGGGCCGCTCTCTTGACTTGATTTCTGAAAAAGGAGGATTTGATCGCATGGAAAACAACGAAACCGTGAACGCCCCTGTGGCCGAGCAGACCGCTGCTCCCGCCGAACAGAGCGCTCCCGCGCCCCGCGCCGAACGGACCGAGCGCCCCGACCGCCCCGAGCGGACCGAGCGCCCCGCCTATGACCGCAATGCGTCCCGCGGCAAAAAGAGACGCAAGGTCTGCCTGTTCTGCGCCGATAAGATCTACGACATCGACTACAAGGACGTGGCCAAGCTGCGCCGCTTCATGAGCGAGCGCGCCAAGATCCTGCCCCGCCGCATGACCGGCACCTGCGCCAAGCATCAGCGTCAGCTGACCGAGGCCATCAAGCGCGCCAGACAGATCGCGCTGCTGCCCTACATCGCGGACTGAGCCGAGCCTTCGGACCGAAACACGGCTCGCCCCGTTTCCCGGACTTCCGGGGAACGGGGCGAGCTTTTTGCGTTTTTTCGATCCGGAACGCAGCGGCGGAAGCCTGCCTTCGCCGTCTCGCGCAGGCCCGGCTGCATCAGGCCCTCCGCCTGCGGATCGGCTGAAGCATCCTTCACATCCCCGTCCTTTCCCAAGGTCCAGGATACCGCGGCGCCCGTCCCGCTGTCAGCCCTTATTCGCCGGCGGCGGGCAAACGCCGGACGTCCGGCGGGTCCTCCCCTGCCGGACGCCCGGTCCCGACGCGAAAAGACCTCTTTTGCCGCGGCAGACAAAAGAGGTCTCTTTTTTCGCGCTTGCGCGTCAGTATTCGAACTCGCCCTCGTACACCATCACCGCGCTGCCCGTCAGGACGATCCGCTCGTCGGTGTAGTTGACGGTCAGATCGCCGCCCAGCAGCTTGACGGTGACGTCCGTCCCCTTTTCGCAGAAGCCGTTGGCCACCGCCGCCGCCACCGCGGCGCAGGCGCCCGTGCCGCAGGCCAGCGTCTCGCCGTTGCCCCGCTCCCACACCCGGACGCGCAGGGTCGTCGGGTTCACGACCCGCACGAACTCGGTGTTGATCCGCTCGGGGAACTCCGGCGCGTGCTCGAACCGCGGCCCCACCGCGGCCAGATCCAGCCCGTCCAGCGCGTCGCAGAACACGACGCAGTGGGGATTCCCCACGGACAGGCAGGTGACCTGCCAGGACCGGCCCGCCACCGCCAGGGGAGCGTCCACCAGCCGTTCGGCCTCCGTGGCCGCGGGCAGCGCCGCGGCGGACCAGTCGGCCCGGCCCATGTCCACCGACACCGAGCCGACCTTGCCGTCCCGCAGGTACAGCCGCATCCGGTGGACCCCGGAAAGGGTCTCGACGGTGAGGTGCTCGCTGCGCACATACCCCTTGTCGTAGAGGTATTTGGCCACGCAGCGGATGTTGTTCCCGGCCATGCGCCCCTCGCTGCCGTCCCGGTTGAACGAGCGCATCTTCGCGTCCGCGGCGGCGGACCGCTCGATCAGCACGATGCCGTCCCCGCCGATGCCGTAGTGGGGCGCGCAGAGGCTGACGCAGAGCGATTCGGGACAGGTCAGCTTCCCGTCGAAGTTCTCGACGAAGATATAGTCGTTGCCGCAGGAATGCATTTTGGCGAACTTCATCCGCTGGCGCCATGGGCGCATGTCGTTGATGTCCACCAACTCGGTGTTCTCCAGCGTGAAGCGGCTCTCGATCATCCCGGCCAGCGCCGAGGCCGTGTCCACCGAGGTGAGGCACGGGATGCCCAGCTGCATGGCGCGGCGGTGCAGAACGGTATAGTCCCCCACCGTGGCGTCCTTCACCGCGCCGGTGTAGACGATATAGTTCACGTGCCCGCTCTCCATCAGCGGCACGATCGCTCCGTCCGACGCGCTGCCCGCCGACGTCACCGGCACGCCGAGGCCGGCGATGGCCGCCGCGGTGCCCTCGGTGGCGTACAGCCGGATGCCGAGGTCGAAAAAGCGCTTGGCCAGCGAGACGATCTCCTGATAGTCGCTCTCCTCGACGCTGAGCAGCACGCCCGCGCCGCTTCCCGGCCGCGGAACGGAAAAGCCCGCGGCGTTCAGGCCCTTGAACAGCGCCTCCGGCAGGGTCTTGCCCAGGCCCAGCACCTCGCCGGTGGACTTCATCTCCGGGCCCAGGATGGAGTTTGCGTCGTTCAGCTTTTCAAAGCTGAACACCGGGACCTTGACCGCGCAGTAGGGCGGCGTCCGGTACAGCCCCGTGCCGTAGCCCAGCTCGGAGAGCTTCGCCCCCAGCATCACCCGGGAGGCCAAGTCCACCATGGGCACGTTGGTCACCTTGCTGATATAAGGCACCGTTCGCGACGCGCGCGGATTGACCTCGATGACGTACAGCTCGCCGCCGAAGATCAGGTACTGGATGTTGACCAGGCCCCGGGTCCCCACGGCCAGGGCCAGCTTCTCCGAGCATTCGCACACCCGGGCCATCTCCCGGTCCCCCAGGTTGTAGGGGGGATAGACGGCGATGGAGTCGCCGCTGTGGACGCCGGCGCGCTCGATGTGCTCCATGACGCCGGGGATCAGAACGTCCTCCCCGTCGGAGATCACGTCCACCTCCAGCTCGACGCCAGGCATATACTTGTCCACCAGCACCGGGTTCTCGATGCCCCCGGCCAGGATCTTCCGCATATAGGCCTCGGTCTGTTCACGGCTGCGGGAAATGGTCATGTTCTGCCCGCCGATGACGTAGGACGGCCGCAGCAGCACGGGATATCCCAGCGTCTCCGCCGCGTCGACGGCCTCGGCCAGCGTGTTGACGCCCATGCCCCGGGGACGCTTCATCCCCAGCGTTTCCAGCAGCGCGTCGAACCGCGCCCGGTCCTCGGCCAGGTCGATGCCCTCGGCCGACGTGCCCAGGATAGGCACGCCGATCCCGTCGAGGAATTTGGCCAGCCGCACCGCCGTCTGGCCGCCGAAAGCCACCACGACGCCCGCCGGCGACTCCGCCCGGACGATGTTCTCCACGTCCTCCGGCGTCAGCGGCTCGAAGTAGAGCCGGTCCGCCGTGTCGTAGTCCGTCGAGACGGTCTCCGGATTGTTGTTGACGATGACGACGTCGTATCCCATGTCCCGCAGAGTGCGGACGCAGTGGACCGAGCTGTAGTCGAACTCGATCCCCTGTCCGATGCGGATGGGGCCAGACCCCAGCACCATGACCACCGGCCGGCCGCTGCGCGGCAGGCGCCGCGACTCGCAGACCGCGTCCGTGGTCGAATAAAAGTACGGCGTCTCGGCGGCGAACTCCGCGCCGCAGGTGTCCACCATTTTGTAGGAAAACGTCCAGCCGGGCAGCTCCGCCCCCGGGCACAGCCGCGCCAGCGCCGCGTCCGGATAGCCCAGCCGCTTGGCCTCGGCATAGTTCTCCGCCGTAAGACCTTCCCGCGACAGGCGCGTCTCAAAGGCCGCCAGCCCCGCCAGCTTGGCGAGGAACCACCGGTCGATGCGGGTCAGCGCGTGGATCTCGTCCACGGAGACGCCTTTTTTCAGCGCCTCGAACACCGTGAACAGCCGCCGGTCGTCGGCCTCGGTCAGGCGCTCGCGAACGTCCCGGTCCGACAGCGGCGCGGCGTTCAGCGTGTCCAGCGAGATCTCCGCGCCGCGGACGGCCTTCATCAGCGCCGCCTCGAAGCAGGGCGCGATGGCCATGACCTCGCCCGTGGCCTTCATCTGCGTCCCCAGCCGCCGGCTGGACCCGGCGAACTTGTCGAAGGGCCACTTGGGGAACTTCACCACCACATAGTCCAGCGTCGGCTCGAAGCAGGCGCAGGTCTTTCCCGTGATGTCGTTTTTGATCTCGTCCAGCGTATAGCCCAGGGCGATCTTCGTCGTGATCTTGGCGATGGGATAGCCCGTCGCCTTGGAAGCCAGCGCCGAGGACCGCGAGACCCTGGGGTTGACCTCGATGACGGCGTAGCGGAAGCTGTCCGGGTCCAGCGCGAACTGACAGTTGCAGCCGCCCACGATGCCCAGCGACGCGATGATGTCCAGCGACGCGCTGCGCAGCATCTGGTATTCTTTGTCCGACAGCGTCAGCGCCGGGGCCACCACCACCGAGTCCCCCGTGTGGACCCCCACCGGGTCCACGTTCTCCATGGAACAGACCGCGATGACGTTGCCGATCCCGTCCCGCATGGTCTCGAATTCGATCTCTTTCCAGCCGGCGATGCACTTCTCCACCAGGATCTGCGTGATGGGCGAAAGGTCCAGCCCCGTCCCGGCGATGGCGGCCAGCTCGTCCGCGTTTTCGGCGATGCCGCCGCCGGATCCGCCCAGCGTGAACGCCGGGCGGACGATGACGGGATACCCGATCTTCTCCGCCGCGGCCAGCGCCCCGGCCACGTTGACGGCGATCTCCGAGGGGACCACGGGCTGACCGATGGCGCGCATGGCGTCCCGGAACCGCTCCCGGTCTTCGGCGCGGTCGATGGCGTCGATGTCCGACCCGAGCAGCCGGACGCCGAACTCCGCCAGCGTCCCGTTCCGGGCCAGCTGCATGGCGAGGGTCAGACCCGTCTGGCCGCCGAGACCCGCCAAAAGGCCGTCCGGCCGCTCTTTTTCGATGATCCGCCGGACCGTCTCCGCGTTCAGCGGCTCGAGGTAGATCTCGTCCGCCAGATATTTGTCGGTCATGATGGTGGCCGGGTTGGAGTTGACCAGCACCGTCTCGATCCCCTCGTCCCGCAGCACGCGGCAGGCCTGGGCCCCGGCGTAGTCGAACTCGGCGGCCTGGCCGATGACGATAGGCCCGGACCCGATGACCAGGACCTTGCGGATCGCCGTATCCTTAGGCATGTTCTCTCCCCTCCATCATCGAAACGAACCGGTCGAACAAAAAGGCCGTGTCCCGCGGACCGGCGCAGGCCTCCGGGTGGAACTGGACCGTAAAACAGCGAAGGCCCGGATAATCCACGCCCTCACAGCTGCCGTCGTTGGCGTTGCCCCAGCGCAGCCGGCCCACGTCGGACAGGCTTTCGGAGACCACGGTGTACCCGTGGTTCTGGCTGGTCATATAGGTCCGCCCGGTGACCAGGTCCCGGGCCGGCTGGTTGGCGCCGCGGTGGCCGAACTTCAGCTTTTCCGTCCGGCCTCCCAGAGCCAGCGCCGTGAGCTGGTGCCCCAGGCAGACGCCCATCATGGGCACCCGCCCCACCAGTTTTCTCAGCTCGGCGATACAGGCGGTGTTCTCCGCCGGGTCGCCCGGCCCGTTGGACGTTACGACCCCGTCCGGCGCCGCGGCCAGCACCGCCCCGGCCGTCGTGTCGAAGGGGACCGCCGTCACCTCGCATCCGCGCCGGCAGAGGCTTCGGATGATGTTCGCCTTGACGCCGTAATCCAGCAGCACGACGCGGAACCGCCGCGTCCCCTCCGCCGGGAACGTCTGCGGGACGGGACGGCTCACTGCGGCCACCGCCCCCGTGACGGCATAGCGCCGCAGCGTGTCCAGATCCGCCGCCGGTTCGGGCGCGATACAGGCGTTCATCACGCCCTGTTCCCGGATGATCTGCGTGAGCTCCCGGGTGTCCACCCCGGCGATGCCGGGGATGCCCCGCCGGCACAGCCAGTCGTTCAGGGCGCCCTCGCTGCGGAAATTCGACGGCGCGCCGCACAGCTCGCGCACCACGTATCCCCGGACCGCCGGCTCGCCCTCGAAGTCCTCGGGGATCACGCCGTAGTTTCCGATCAGGGGGAAGGTCTGCATCACGATCTGGCCGGAAAAGCTCGGGTCCGTCAGCGTCTCCAGACAGCCCACCATGCCGGTGGTAAAGACCAGCTCGCCCAGCGCCCCGCCCGGCGCGCCGATGCGCGTCCCGCGGAAGACCCGGCCGTCGGCCAGCGTCAGATATGCCTGTTCCATGATCCTCTCCCCGTCACAGCGTGGCGGCCATCACCGCCTTGATGGTGTGAAGGCGGTTCTCCGCCTCGTCGAACACGATGGAGCGGTCGCTCTCGAACACGCCGTCGGTGACCTCCATACAGGTCAGGCCGAACTTCGCGTAAATGTCTTTTCCGATGGACGTCTTGAGGTCGTGGAACGCGGGCAGACAGTGCATGAAGCGGCATCCGTCCCCCGCCGCGTCCATCAGCGCCTCGTCCACGCGATAGGGCGAAAGCGCCGCGATGCGCTCTTCCCAGACCTCGTCCGGCTCGCCCATGGAGACCCAGACGTCGGTGTACAGCACGTCCGCCCCGGCCACGGCCGTCTTCGGGTCCGCGCTGAACGAGATCTCCGCGCCGGTCTCCGCGGCAACGGCCCGGCAGGCCGCCGCCAGCGCCGGATCGGGCCAGTAGGCCTCGGGAGCGCAGGCGGTGAACTTCAGCCCCATCTTGGCGCAGCCCACCATCAGCGAGTTGCCCATGTTATAGCGCGCGTCGCCCAGATAGACCAGCTTCCGCCCGGCCAGCCCGCCGAAGTGCTCGCGGACGGTCAGCAGATCCGCCAGGATCTGCGTGGGGTGGAACTCGTTGGTCAGGCCGTTCCAGACGGGAACGCCCGCGAACCGCGCCAGCTCTTCCACGATCTCCTGTCCAAAGCCGCGGTATTCGATGCCGTCGAACATCCGGCCCAGCACCCGCGCCGTGTCCGCGATGCTCTCCTTTTTGCCGATCTGCGACCCCTTGGGGTCCAGATACACCGGGTGCATCCCCAGATCGGCCGCCGCCACCTCAAAGGCGCAGCGGGTCCTGGTGCTGGTCTTTTCAAAGATCAGCGCCACGCTCTTCCCCTCGCACAGGCGGTGCGGGATCCCGGCCTTTTTCTGCCGTTTCAGCTCGGCGGCCAGATCCAGCAGGCCCCCGATCTCCTCAGGGGAAAAGTCCAGAAGCTTCAAAAAATTCCGTCCCTTGAGATCCACGGTCTCTACCTCCCCGCGCAGACGTCCAGAATGGTCCCGGCGGCCCGCTCCAGCAGGTCGTCGGGGATGTTCAGCGCCGGCAGCAGCCTCACCTTGTCCTTGGCCGTCAGGCACAGCACGCCCCGGCCGATGAGCTCGGAGACGACCTCCCCCGCCGGCCGCTCGGTGGCAAGGCCCAGCATCAGGCCCATGCCGCTGACCGAGCGGATGCCCGCGGCCCCGGTGAACCGCTCGACGAGCCGGCGGCCCTTCCGGGCCACCCCGTCCAGCAGCGCGTCGTCCAGCCGCGACAGCACGCTCAGCGCCGCGGCGCAGCAGACCGGGTTCCCGCCGAAGGTGGACCCGTGGTCTCCCGGGCCGAACACGTCCTTCACCTTTTCGCCCAGCAGCGTGGCGCCCAGCGGCAGGCCGCCCGCCAGCCCCTTGGCCGTGGAAACCACGTCCGGCCGGACGCCGTAGTTCATATAGGCGTACAGCTTGCCCGTGCGGCCGTTGCCCGTCTGGACCTCGTCCACCAGCAGCAGCACGTCGTTGTCCTCGGTCCAGGCGCGAAGCGCCCGGACGTAGGCCGGATCCAGCGGGATCACGCCGCCCTCGCCCTGGATGCACTCGATCATCACGGCGGCGGGGCGCGCCGCGGCGGCCGCGGCCTTCACCGCGTCCAGATCGCCCGCCTCCACCGAGACGAAGCCCGGCGTCAGGGGGCGGAACAGCTCGTGGAACCGGTCCTGGCCCGTGGCGGCCAGCGTGGTCAGCGTCCGGCCGTGGAAGCTGTTTTTCAGCGTGATCACCGTATAAGCCTCCGGGCCGTGGCGCTCGGCGGCGTATTTCCGCGCCGCCTTGATGGCGCACTCGTTGGCCTCGGCCCCCGAATTGGAGAAGAAGACCTTTTCCATGCCGGTGCGCAGACAGAGCTGCTGCGCCAGCCTGGCGCAGGGCTCGGTGTAGTACAGATTCGACGTGTGCTGAATCTTCGCCGCCTGTTCCGAAACGGCCCGGACCCACTCGTCGTCCGCCGCGCCGAAGGCGGTGACGGCGATGCCGGACCCCAGGTCGATATAGTCCTTTCCCGCGGCGTCGGTCACCACGGACCCCTTGCCCGCGACGATCTCCACCGGAAAGCGGCGGTAAGTCCCCGCCACATAGCGCTCATCCAGTTCCCGGATGCTCATGCCTGTTCCCCCTTGATCCACGTTCCGACGCCCTCGTTGGTCAGCAGCTCCATCAGGATCGAATGCGGCACGCGTCCGTCCATGATGACCGCGTTCTTCACGCCCCGGTGGATGGCCTCGACGCAGCAGTCCACCTTGGGGATCATACCGCCGGAGACGACGCCCTCGTCGTAGAGCCGCGCCGCCTCGTCCAGCGTCAGCTCCGGGATCAGCGAGGCCGGATCCGTCCGGTCCCGCAGGATGCCCGCGATGTCCGTCATCATGATGAGCCGCTCGGCCCGCAGGGCCCCGGCGATGTGGGCCGCAGCGGTGTCGCCGTTGATGTTGTAGGCGTTGCCCGCCGCGTCGCACCCGATGGTGGAGACCACGGGGATATAGCCCTTTTCCAGCAGATCGGTCACCGGGGCGATGTTGACCCCCGTGATCTTTCCCACAAAGCCCAGCCGCGGATCCTTGACGGCCGCCTCGATGAGCCGGCCGTCCATCCCCGAGATGCCGACGGCCCGGCCGCCCTTCATCTCCAACAGGTTGACCAGCGTCTTGTTCACCTTGCCCGCCAGCACCATCTGGACGATGTCCACCGTCTCGCGGTCGGTGACGCGCAGCCCGTCCACGAACTCCGGCTTTTTGCCCAGCCGGTCCATGAGCTCGCTGATCTCCGGCCCGCCGCCGTGCACCAGCACCACCTTCACGCCGATGAGCCAAAGCAGCACCAGGTCCTCCATGACCTGCTGCTTCAGCGTCTCGTTCACCATGGCGTTGCCGCCATATTTCACCACGACGATCCGGCCCGTATAGCGCCGGATATAGGGAAGCGCCTGGGCCAGGACCTCGGCGCGCTCCGCGTTGGAAAATTGGTTCTCCATCCGTTCTCTCCCCCGTTTTTCCGTTTCAGGTGCGGTAATCCCCGTTGATCCGAACGTAATCGTACGTCAGATCGCAGCCCCAGGCCGTGGCCGAGGCCTCGCCCGCGTTCAGCGAGACCAGGATGCCGATCTCGCCGCAGAGCAGGATCTCCTTGGCCTTTTCCTCGGAGAAGTCCACCCCCGCGCCGCCGCGGCAGACCCGGACCGTGCCCGCCGCGCTGGTGAACGCCACGTCGATGCGGTCCACGTCCACCGCCGCGCCGGAATAGCCGATGGCGCACAGCACGCGGCCCCAGTTGGCGTCGGCCCCGAACATGGCCGCCTTGAGCAGGCTGGAGCAGATCACGCTCTTGGCCACGGTCTTGGCCGTCGCCGTGTCCGGCGCGCCGTCCACGCGGCACTCCAGCAGCTTGGTGGCGCCCTCGCCGTCCCCGGCGATGGCGCGGCAGAGCGCCGTGGTGACGGCGTTCAGCGCCGCGGCAAAGGCGGCGCAGTCCTCGCCCTCGGCGGTGATCTCCGCGTTCCCCGCCATGCCGTTGGCCAGCACGGTCACCATGTCGTTGGTGGAGGTGTCGCCGTCGATGCTGATCATGTTGAAGGTGTCCGCCGCGTCTGCGGACAGGACCCGCTGCAGCATGGCCGGGCTGACGGCGGCGTCCGTGGTCAGAAAGACCAGCATGGTGGCCATGTTGGGGTGGATCATGCCGCTGCCCTTGGCCATGCCGCCGATGCGGCAGACCTTTCCGCCCAGCGTGAACTCCACCGCCGCCTCTTTTTTGACGGTGTCGGTGGTCATGATGCCCTCCGCCGCGTCGTCGCCGCCGTCGGCGGAAAGCGCCGCGCACAGCGGCGGGATCCCCGCGGCGATGGGCGCGATGTCCAGCGGCTGGCCGATGACCCCCGTCGAGGCCACCACCACGTCCTCCGGCGCGATGCCCAGCGCCCCGGCCGCCAGCGCGCAGGTCTGCTCGGCGATCTCCACGCCATTGGCGTTGCAGGTGTTGGCGTTCCCGCTGTTGCAGATCACCGCCTGGGCCCGCCCGTTCTGCAGATGCGCTTTGGTCACCGCCAGCGGCGCGCCCTTGACCAGATTGGTGGTGTACACCGCCGCCGCCGCGGCGGGAACGGCGCTGTAGATCAGCGCCAGGTCTTTTTTGCTTCTGTTCTTCCGGATGCCGCAGTGGACTCCCGCCGCGGTGAATCCCTTTGCGGCGCACACGCCGCCTTCGATCTGTTTCATGCTTCGTCCTCTCGGTCAGTATTTCAGCCCGGCCGTCTCTTCACAGCCCAGCGCGATGTTCATGTTCTGGATGGCCGCCCCCGAGGCGCCCTTGCCCAGATTGTCGAACCGTGCGGTCAGCAGGATCCGCTCGCCGTTCCCGAAGACCGCCACCTGCATGTCGTCCCGTCCGGCCATGGCCCCGGCGGACAGAAAGCCGCCCTCGTCCGCCTCCGGGCAGAACCGCACCAGCCCGCCGGCGTACCGCTCGCCGTAGATCCGCCGGATCTCGCCGGCCCCGGCGCCCAGCTCTTCGGCGAACAGCGGCACGGTGACCTCCATCCCCGCGTAAAACGGCGCCACCACGGGGCAAAACACCGGAAGCGAGGACAGGCCGCACTGGGCCGCCATCTCCGGCAGGTGCTTGTGGGTCTGGCCCAGCCCGTACATCCGCGGCGCGTCCAGCAGCGGATCCCGGGGCCCGGTCTCATACTGGGCGATCATCTTCTTGCCGCCGCCGGAATAGCCCGTCAGGGAATAACAGGACAGACGCGCGCCGCGCGGGATCACGCCCTCCTCCACCAGCGGCGCCACCAGCGCGATGAAGCCGCTGGCGTGACAGCCGGGGTTCGCGATGCGCCTGGCCGCGGCGATCTGTTCCCGCCGGCCGGTCAGCTCGGCGAAGCCGTAGACCCAACCCGGCGCGGTGCGGTGGGCCGTGGACGTGTCGATAATCACCGTGTCCGCCCCCGCCGCCGCCTCGGCCGCGGCCCTGGCCGCATCGTCCGGCAGACAGAGGAACGCCGCGTCCGCCCGGACCAGAGCGTCCAGCCGCGCCGCCGGATCGCGGCGCAGCTCCTCGGGCAGGCGGATCAGCGCCACGTCCGGCCGGCCCTCCAGCCGGTCGAAGATGCGAAGTCCCGTGGTCCCCGAGCTTCCGTCGATAAACACCCTGATCACGTCGGTCTTTTCCTCCTTCTCATGGGAAAGGGCCGTCCCGCAGGTCCCGCGGAACGGCCCGGAGCCTTTACTGCTGTTTTCCGTCCACCAGCGCCTGGACTTTGATGGGCAATCCGTAGAGGTTGATGAACCCGGCCGCGTCGCTCTGGTTGTAGTCGCTCTCGCCGAAGGTGGCGATGGACTCGCTGTACAGCGAAAAGTCGCTCCAGACGCCGGCCTTGATGATGTTGCCCTTGTAGAGCTTGAGCTTCACCGTTCCGGTGACCCGCTCCTGGGTCTTGTCCACGAAGGCCGACAGCGCCTCGCGCAGCGGCGTGAACCACTGGCCGTTGTAGACCAGCTCGGCAAAGGTGATGGACAGCCTCTGCTTCTCGTGCATGGTCATCTTGTCCAGACAGATGCTCTCCAGCGCCTCATGGGCCTTGTAGAGGATGGTGCCGCCCGGCGTCTCGTAGACGCCGCGGCACTTCATGCCCACCAGCCGGTTCTCCACGATGTCCAGCAGGCCGATGCCGTTTTTCCCGCCCAGCTCGTTCAGCTTCAGGATGATGTCCTTGGCGCTGGCCGCCTCGCCGTCGATGGCCACGGGAACGCCCTTGTCGAAGGCCAGCGTCACGTAGGTCGGCTCGTCGGGCGCGGCCAGAGGCGAAACGCCCATCTCCAGAAAGCCCGGCTTGTCGTACTGCGGCTCGTTGCCCGTGTCCTCCAGATCGAGGCCCTCGTGGGACAGGTGCCACAGGTTCTTGTCCTTGGAATAGTTGGTCTCGCGGCTGATCTTCAGCGGGATGCCGTGGGCCTCAGCGTAGTCGATCTCCTCTTCCCGGGACTTGATGGTCCACTCGCGCCACGGAGCGATGATGGGCATGTCCGGGGCAAAGTGCTTGATGGCCAGCTCGAAGCGCACCTGGTCGTTGCCCTTGCCGGTGCAGCCGTGGCAGATGGCGTCCGCCTTTTCCTTCTTGGCGATCTCCACCAGACCCTTGGCGATGCAGGGGCGCGCGTGGCTGGTGCCCAGCAGGTATTCCTCGTACACCGCCCCGGCCTTCATGGTGGGGATGATGTACTCGTCCACGTACTCGTCCGTCAGGTCCAGGATGTACAGCTTGGACGCGCCGGTCTTCAGCGCCTTTTCCTCAAGCCCCTCCAGCTCGTCGGCCTGGCCCACGTTGCCCGACACCGCCACGACCTCACAGTCGTTGTAGTTCTCCTTGAGCCACGGAATGATGATCGAAGTATCCAATCCGCCGGAATAGGCCAGAACGACCTTTTTCACGTCTTCCTTTTTCATAAGTGTCTGCGCTCCTCGTTTTTTGATGATGGGCACAGTATACCACTTTCGTCCGGCGATGTCAAGGGGTCTTGTGAAATAATATTCAAGAAAATTTTTATTCTATCATTGTGTTCTGGGTTGCCGGATTTTCTTGCGGTTAATTATGCACGTTCACCAAAGGCCCGCCGCGGTCTCAGGCCTGCTCCTCCACGGCGGTGAAGACCAGCTTCGCGCTTTCGCCGTCCCGCCGGGCGACCCGGGTCATCACCACTCCGGCGTTCATCAGCAGCGCGCCGGAGAAGACCTCGCCCGTGGCCTCGTCCCGGTAGTACCGCTCCGGATCCAGCCCGCGCAGGCGCAGGCGGACGCCGGCCCTGAACTGCTCGCGCACGGTGACCAGCGTCACCAGCGTCGTGCGCCGGTCCGGCGAGACCAGCTGCCACGCGGCGCGGCAGGGGTCGTCGAAGGGCGAGATCAGCCGGTAAAGGTCCCCCTCGTGGGTCAGCTCGTAGAACCGGTGATACTCCGCGACCTGCGCGCGGACCGCCGCCTTTTCCTCCCGGGTCAGCTTGCAGGGGTCCAGCTCGTACCCGAAGGTGCCCCAAAGGGCCACGTTGCCGCGGGTCTCGAAGCCTGTTCGCGGACAGGCCGAGACGTGGGTCCCCATGGACGAGGCGGGATAGCACAGGGACGTTCCGAACTGGATGGACAGGCGCTCGAGGGGGTCGGTGTTGTCGCTGGTCCAGATCTGGGGCGAATAGTACAGCATGGCCGGGTCGAAGCGGCCGCCGCCGCCCGAGCAATTTTCGAACAGGATGTCCGGGAACTCGGTGACCAGCCGCTCCATCAGGTCGTAGGTGCCGAGGATGAACCGGTGGAAGAACTCCTTCTGGCGCTCCGGCGGCAGAAGGGCCGAGGCCGCGTCCGAGATGTTGCGGTTGAAATCCCACTTGACGTAGTCGATGCGGTTGGACGACAGGACCCGGCGCATCATGCCCCAGATGTGGTCGCGGACGTCCGCCCGCGAGACGTCCAGCACCAGCTGGTGACGGCCGATCATGGGCGTCCGCCCCGTCGCGTGGACGCACCAGTCCGGGTGCGCCCGGTACAGATCGGAATCCGGCGAGATCATCTCCGGCTCGTACCAGATGCCGAACTTCAGGCCCTCGGCGTTGACCCGCTCGATCAGCGGCGCCAGCCCGCCGGGCAGCTTGTCCTCGTTGACGGTCCAGTCCCCCAGCGAGGAGGTGTCGTCGTTGCGGCGGCCGAACCAGCCGTCGTCCATGACCAGCATCTCCACCCCCAGCGTCTTCGCCTCTTTGGCGAAGGCCGCCAGCTTTTCCGTGTCGAAGTCGAAATAGGCCGCCTCCCAGCTATTGATGAGCAGCGGGCGCTTTTCGTGCTTCCAGCGGCCGCGGATGAGGTTTTCCCGGTAAAAGCGGTGGAAGATCCGGCTCATCTCCCCCAGTCCGTCCGGCGTGAACACCAGAACGCACTCCGGCGCATCGAAGGCCTCGCCCGGGGCGAGGGTCCACTCGAAGTCGGTGGGGTTGATGCCGGCGATCAGGCGCGTGGAATCGTTGAAGTCACACTCGGCCAGGATCGAGAAGTTGCCGCTGTACACCAGATTGAAGCCGTAGACCCAGCCGTGCTCCTCGTCCGCGCCCCGGGCGGCCAGCGCCGCGAAGGGGTTCTGGGCGTGGCCCGAAACGCCGCGCTTGCTCTCCACGCCCTGGACCCCGTGGGCCAGCCGCCGCCGCTCCACGTTCCGCTCCTTGGCATAGCGGCCGGGCAGCGTGATCAGATCGTAGTCCATGTCCGGCAGGTCCACGCAGCAGGAAAAGGCGCGCTCGACCCGACAGGGCGCCGCGCCGCCGTTTTCCACGCGCACCCGGCGCGTCAGCACGCCGAGGTCCCGGAACGCCGTGTAGTACAGCGTGACGCGGACGCCCGTCACCGCGTCGGCGGCGTACAGCTCCAGCGTGTCCGCCTCGTCCCCGCTGTTGACGTATGAGGCGGGCATCCCCGGGATCCCCGGCTTGCCGGGAACGATCCGGTGGCCCGTATAGCGCACGTCCGTCACGCTGTCCCCCGCCGCGTTGCGGACGGCCAGCGCCGAGATGCGGAAATCCGCCGCGCCGTTGCAGCCGTACTCCATGGGGGCGGTGTCCGGCGTGAAGCCGTTTTCTCCGATGACGGGGTTGGCCAGGCTGAAGGATGCGTTGGCCGGCCGCGTCTCCCGGCCGCGGACGTTGACGTCCGGGATCCGGGGCCCGTAATAGAGGTTGAGCAGATACCCCTCGTCGAAGATCTTGACGAGATATGTCGACGTCGCCGTGTCCAGCTTGAAGATCCGGGTCTTTTCGTCGAATGAGATGGCCATGTCCAGTTCCTCCTCGGTATACCGCGCTATTCTCCGGCCGGGACCAGAAGATCCGTCAGGATCCCGTTGCCCGGCTCGATCACCAGTTCCTGCAGGTCCCCGCCGAACTCCGCCCGGGCCAGGGCCTCGCATCCGCCGAAGGCGTCGGCGCCCACGTACCGCAGCGACGCCGACAGGCGGACCGACGTCAGCCCCGCGCACCCGGCGAAGGCCTGCTTCTCCACCGCGGTCACCGTGTCCGGCAGGACGAGCTCCGTCAGCCCCGCGCAGTCCTCGAAGGCCGACTCGCCCACCGACGCGATCCCCGGCGCCAGCTCGACCCGCGTCAGCGACGCGCAGTCGTAAAACGCGTTGGACCGCACCTCGGCCACGCTTTCCGGCAGCGAGACCGACCGGATCCCGGAGCCGGAAAAGGCCTCGGCCACGTATTTCACGCCCTCCGGCACGGTCACGTCGCCCTCGGTCAGAGACGAGCCCAGCAGGATCCCGTCCCCCGCGACGACAAACGCGGCGCTCCGGCTCCAGGCGGTCCCGGCAAAGCACCAGCCGCCGACGTCCGCCAGCCCCGCCGGCAGCCGGACGTCGCGCAGAGCCGCGCACCCGTAAAAGGCGTACGACCCGATCCGCGTCACGCTGTCGGGCACCTCCACCGCGGTCAGGCCAGTGCAGCCCGAAAATGCCGACGGGCCGATCTCCGTCACCGTGTCGGGAAAGGTCACCGAGGTGATCGCCCCGTTGTCCGAAAAGGCGTCCGCCACGGTCCGCACGCCTTCCGGCACCGTCACGGCGCCCGCGGCGTTCCCCGCGGCCGCGAGGATCCCGTTTCCCACCACGACGAAGCCGTCGGCCCCGTCTCGCCACGGCGTCCCGGCAAAGGCGCGGACGCCCACGGTCCCGACGCTGTCCGGCACCGACAGACGCTTCAGGGACGAGCACCCCTCAAAGGCGCCGTAGCCCACGGTCTCCAACCCGTCCGGCAGCCGGACGGAGGTCAGCGCCGCGCACCCGGCAAAGGTCCGGGGAGCGAGCTCCCGCAGACCGCCGCCCAGACGGACGGTCTTCAGCGCCGCGCACCCGGCGAAGGCGCCGTTTCCCAGAGACGCCGTCTCTCCCGGCAGAACGGCCCGCTTCAGCGAGGCGCAGTCCGCAAAGGCCGACGCGCCCACCGCGCGCAGCTTCCGTCCGAAGCGGAAGGCCGTCAGCGCTGAACAGCCGGAAAAGGCCTCGTCGCCCACCTCGGTCACGTTCCGCGTCCCGGTGACGCGGACCAGCGCCGTGCAGTCCGCAAAGGCCCGGGTCCCGATCCGGACCACGCCCGCGGGCAGCGACACGCGCCGCAGGACCTCGTTCTTTTCGAAGGCCCCGTCGCCCACGGCCGTCACGAGACAGGCGTTCAGCTTTCGAGGCACCGAGAGGCGCTCCGCCGTCCCGGTGTACTTTGCGATCTCGCAGGTGTAATCGGAAAAGACCGTATAGACGAAGTCCCCCTCCGTCAGACCGGAGTACAGGACCGTCACGTCGTCGCCCTCTCCGGCGGACGGGGCGTCCGTCAGGACGAGGACCAGACAGACCGCGGCCGTCAGCAGCAGCGCCGCCCCGATCACGGCGAACACCTTCATCGCGTTTTTCAAAAGATCACCCGCACTTTGCCGTATTCCGCGCTCTGCGCACACGCAGAGCGGCCGACTGTTTTTTCAAGCTCGTTCTATTGTACCACGCCGCCGCCGTTTTTTCAAGCGCCGCGCGGGTTTGTTCACAGTTTCGCCCTTGTTTTTCCGCCGGGACGGGTGTAAACTGGTCCTCGGCAAGACCTTCCGGAAAGGAGCCGCTCTGAAGACCCGTGAACCTTTTCCTGCTTCTTCTCGCACTTTTGCTGCTGATCCTCCCCGTCCTGGGGGGCGCGTTCTTTCTCTTTTTCCGCTCGGTGCGCCGGGCGCTGGCGCTGGCCTTTCCGGCCGGACGCCGGCTGTGCATCTGGCTGGCCGTGGCGGCGACGGCGCTGGCCGCGGGGGCCTTCGTCCTCTTCTGGCGGGTGTTCCCCGTCTGGCTGCTGTACTTTGCGGCCGCCGCGGCGCTGATCGAAGCG
>JAEERN010000174.1 GCA_016285815.1 Clostridiales bacterium | reverse complement strand
CGTCTCGGTCTGGCTCTGCGGCCGCTGGAAGCCGGGCCAGCGGCGGTTGATGGGCCAGGCCGACACCCGGGCCGCGTGCAGCGGGACCGGGCAGCCGCCCACGGTCAGCGTCAGGCCGACGTCGGCCTCTTCTTCGGAAAAGGGGTAGACTCTCACGGGATCCGTCATCTTTTTTCTCCTTGCTGCTCTCCCCGCGGGGGCGCGTTTTTTTCCACAAAAGAGAGGACAAAAGGCCGGATCGCTCTTTTGTCCTCCCTGTCGATTCGTATCGATTCGTATCGGTCCGCCCAAAAGCGCCCGCGTCAGGCGTTGGCGAAGTGCGCGTTGACGATGTGGATCAGATGTTCCCGGTTCTCCACGACGTATTTCCGCGTCATGATGTCGTAGACCGCGATGGCGGTGCCGACGCCGGCGCCCAGGATCAGCAGCGCGATGCTGCTCTTCAGGCGCATCTGATAGTGGGTGTAGATGCCGACGGGATCCCGCTTCATGTCCCAGGCGTAGGCCAGGCGGAAGATCGCGATGATCAGCGCCAGCGCCCCGACGGCGATCAGAAGCCCGGTCAGGAAGTTCACCGTCGCCTCGTGCTGGATCCACGTGCGCGAGCCCTCGGTCCACGCCGCCTCGAAGGCGGCCTTTTTCTCCTCCAGACCGTTGTTGAACAGCACGCGCCAGAGGATGCCGCCGCCCAGCGCGATCACGCCCCAGGCCAGCCACAGAAAGCCCGAAAGCCGCTCTTTTCTGATGATCGTATGATAGACCTCGTTGGCTTTTTCCTTGTCCGCTATCGTCTCTTCCATGGAACAGGCCGCGCAGAGGGTCATGCCCTCTTCCACCTCGGCACCGCACTTTTCACAAACCGCCATACTGCTGATCCTCCTTGCTGGAATTGCTCCGTCTGCATACCGCGATAATACCATAATACACCCGTCTTGTCAAGGGTTTTTGTGAAAAACCGACAAAGACCCTCAGATGTTTTTCAAGCCGTCGGTGCTGATCTGCGCCGGATCGTAGGCCTCGAGATAGCCGATCAGATCGTCGGCCCTCTCGAAGGCGCGATACAGCCCCAGGCACGCCTCTTTCATGAACCCCCGCTCCACCGTCAGCGACAGCACCAGCTCCAGCGCGTCGTAATAGCGGTTGGCGTTGAGCAGGGCGATGGCCTTTTTGTGCCGTCCCAGCTGCTTGAGGGTCAGGATCTCGGCGAACTCCTCATAGGTGCCGATCCCGCCGGGAACGACGACGAAGGCGTCCGCCGCGTCCTCCATGATCTGCTTCCGCTCCCGCATGGTGTCGCAGTAGACCAGCTCGGTGCACTCCTGATACAGCACGCCGGGCACGTCGAAAAACCTGGGCGAAACGCCCATGATCTCGCCGCCGCCGCGTTTGAACCCGCGGGCCGCGCCGCCCATGAGGCCCGTGGCCCCGCCGCCGAACACCAGGCTGTGGCCCCGCCGGGCCAGCTTTTCGCCCAGCTCTTCCGCCGCCAGGATATACCGCCGGTCGATGTCGTCGCTGGAAGCTCCGTAAATACAAACTCGCATAGTCTCTTTCTTCTCCTGTTTTTCCGCGCCCCGCCGGGGCGGTTCACGGCGCCAGCGTCAGATCCGCCGTCCGGGCGGACAGAAACGCGATCAGCGCCGCCGGCGCCAGCCGGAGCTGGACGCCCCGTTCCCCTCCGCTGACGCCGATATCATCGTACAGCTCGGCCGACTCGTCAAGGAACACGGGGAACCTCTTTTTCATCCCCACCGGCGAGCACCCGCCGCGCACGTATCCGGTCAGGGGCAGCAGCTCGCGGACGTGGATCAGCTCCACGCTCTTGTCCCCCGCGGCCCGGGCCGCCTTTCGCAGATCCAGCTCCGTCGAGACGGGGATGCAGAACACGGCCGGGCCGATCTTCGGTCCCCGGGCCACCAGCGTTTTGAACACCCGGTCCGGCGGCATGCCCGTCCGCTCGGCGGCGTGCAGCCCGTTCAGGTCGTTCTCGTCGTACTCGTATCGCTGGACCTCAAAGGGGATCCCCGCCTGCTCCAGCAGGCGCATGGCGTTGGTCTTGGTCAAAAGCGCGCTCTCCCTTCCGGCGCACGCCCCGCGCGTTGACAAACCACCGCGGGCGGTGCTATACTGGACTTCAGACGAGAAAGTCCACGCTGGTCCGCGAAAGCCGGACCTCCTTCACGAAGGCGCGCACCTTGAGATGCGCCGGATGGCTGTCGTAGGCCTTCAGCGCCTCGGGGCTTTCAAAGGTCGACACGAGACAGGCGTCGTACTCGCCGCCGTTGACGTTCTCGCCCACCTCGGCGGCGATCAGTCCCGGCACGACGCCCACCAGCGCCTCGAGTCCGGCCTTGATCCGGGCGGCGTTCTCGCTCTTCGTGCCGCCGGCGGCCTCGTCCTTCAGTTTCCAGAACACGATATGTCGGACCACTCTGCTGTTCCGCCTTTCCTGTGATTTCACTTTCCGATCAAAAGGAGGATCGCCCCATGACCGTCCACCCCTTCGCGCCGGTCTTCCGGGAAGACGCGCGCGTTCTGATCCTGGGCAGCTTCCCCTCCGTCCGCTCCCGGCGCGAGGGGTTCTATTACGGACACCCGCGGAACCGCTTCTGGCCGCTGATGGCGGCGCTGTTTTCCCGGCCGGTCCCCGTCACCGCGGCGGAAAAGACCGCCCTGCTGACGTCCTGCGGCGTCGCCCTGTGGGACAGCGCCATGCGCTGCGACGTGACGGGCTCGGCGGACAGCTCGCTGCGGAACGCCGTGCCCAACGACGTGGCCTCCCTGCTGCGCCGGGCGCCCATCCGGCGGATCTTCGCCAACGGCCGCACCGCCGGCGCGCTTTACGACCGGCTGATCCTGCCCGCCACCGGCGTTCCGATCACGGTGCTGCCCTCGACCAGCCCCGCCAACGCGGCGGTCTCGTTCGACGGCCTGCTGGCCGCCTGGCGCGCGGTGGCCGACGCCTGCGCCGCGGATCCGCAAAAGGAAACGCCGATCCGCGACTGAGACCGGATCTTCCCGACGCGGGTCGGCGTTTGGAGACGTCTGCTTACTCGGCTTTCTTTTCCTCGAGCTTTTCCTTGACCTCTTCGACCTTTTCCTCAACGGCCTCTTTGACCGCCTCGGCTTTTTCTTCGACGGCTTCCTTGACCGCCTCGGCCTTCTCTTCGACGGCCTCTTTGACGTCCTCCGCCTTCTTCTCCGCCTTGACCTCGACCTCGGCCTCCTTGCTCTCGCTCTTGTTGGCCCAGTCCTTGGCCTTGTCGACGCCGGTCTCGACCGTCTTGACGACCGTCTTGCCCAGCGTCTTGCCCAGCGATTTGAAGCCCTTGCCGACTTCTTTCCAATCGTCCTTCGTCACTGCCATGATGCGATACCTCCGTTTTTGTGATACGCGCGGAGCGCGCCTGTTTTCCGTTTTTATTATACCCTTTTTTTACTCTTTTGTCAACGGCTCTTCCCAGCCTTTCAGCGGACAGCGCCGGATGGCGCCGAAGATCTTCTCATAGATGTCCGCCCGCTCCTCCCGCAGCCCGGCGGCGATCTCCTTGACGCGCTGGCGCTTGGTGCCTCCGTCCGCGGGACAGGGGTTCTTCGTCACGGGAAGCGCCGCCTCGGCCGCGAAGGACCTCGTCTCGTACTCCCGGCAGTACAAAAGCGGCCGCAGAACGGTGATCCCCGTCCGGTCCAGATACGTCACCGGCGCGAAGGTGGCCAGCCGTCCCTCGTAGATCAGGGACATCAGAAAGGTCTCCACGGCGTCATCCGTGTGGTGCCCCAGCGCCACCTTGCCGCACCCGGCCGAAAGCGCGGCAGTGTTCAGCGCGCCGCGCCGCAGGTTGGCGCACAGGGCGCAGGGATTGCTCTCTTTCCGAACGTCGAAGACGATCTGCTTGATCTGGGTCGGCACCACGCGGTATTCGACCCCCAGCTCCCGGCAGAGGTCCGCCACCGGCGACCAGTCGGCGCCGTAGCCCAGGTCCAGCGTGATCCCCACCACCTCGAACTTTTTCGGATAGAACCGGGCCAGACCCGCCAGGCCGACCAGCGCGCAGAGGCTGTCCTTGCCGCCGGATACTCCGACGGCGATCCGGTCGCCCGCTTCGATCATGGCGTATTCGTCGACACAGCGCCGGACCCGGCTGTAAAGCTGCTGCAGATCCATCTTTTCCTCCTCGCCGCGCCGTTTTCCCGGCGCGGTCGGTTGATTTTCCCCCCGCGATGTGGTAAAATGACCGTGGGCCGAGCCCCCTATCCCGGACGGAAACGGAGATCCGACATCCATGGCAAGAATGCGAAAAAAGAAAAACCTTCTCCCGCGGCTCGAGCGCGCGGGCGTCTATCTGATCCCGGACCCGGCCGCCCTGCGCGGGAACTGGCGCGGCGCGCTGGGTCTGCCGCCGGACGCGGCGCTCACGGTGGAGCTGGGCTGCGGCAAGGGCGCCTTTGCCGTGGCCACCGCCAAAGGGGCCGCCCTGCGCGGTGAAAACACCTGGATCGTCGCGCTGGACAAGGTGCGCGAGGCGCTGGTGGTCGGCATGGAGAGCGCCATGGCCGAGGACCCGTCCGGCGCGCTTCCGGTGCGCTTCGTGGCGGCGGACGCGGCGGAGCTGGACAAGCTCTTCGCCCCCGGCGAGGCCGACGCCGTCTGCGTCAACTTCTGCGACCCGTGGCCCAGCAAGCGCCACTATAAGCGGCGCATCACCTGGGATCCGTTCCTCGACCTCTACGCCGCGATCCTGTCGCCGCGGGGCGTCTTCCGCTTCAAGACCGACAACGAGCCCCTTTACGACTTCACGCTGGAGCGTCTGGCCGCCCGGGGCTTTTCCCTCACGGCCCTGAGCCGCGATCTCCACGCGACCGACATCCCCAACGTGCCCACCGAATACGAGACCAGGTTCAGCGCCATGGGACTGCCCATCTATTTCGCCGAGGCCGTCCCGCCGCGGCCGGGCACGCCCGCCGCGCCGGAGACCGGGGAGGCCGCCCGATGACCCGCAGCCGCTGTGCCGAGCGGCACATCCT
>JAEERN010000173.1 GCA_016285815.1 Clostridiales bacterium | reverse complement strand
GTGGTCGGCCTGTTCCACGTCGCCGCAGCGGGCGCGGTCCTGGCCGCGGGGCTGGCGGGGTGTCTCTGGATCGGCGTTCGGATCATGCGGCCCGTGACGGGAGACAGGGACGGGCGCTGAGCGGAAGACGCGAAAAAAAGAAAAAAGATCTGTAAGATTTCCGGGCCCACGCCGTCTTATGGGGGAAGGGGGTGACGCGCATGTCCTTCGAAGAGGCGTACCGGCGGTATTTCTCAGACGTTTACGCCTATATCCGGCGGCTGTCCGGCGACGAGCGGATCGCCGAGGAGATCACCGGCGAGACCTTTTTTCAGGCCATGCGCTCGCTCGACCGGTTCCGGGGCGAATGCGAGCTTCGCGTCTGGCTGTGCCAGATCGCAAAAAACCGCTATCGCTCTTATCTGAAGAGACAGCGCCGTCTGGTGCCGCTGGATGAGGGGATCGGGCCGGAGGCGGCCGCGCCGGACGAGACCCCGGAAGAGCAGTTTCTGATCCGGGAGGATCTGGACGGGATCCGACGCGCGCTCCACGGCATGCCGGAGCCCTATAAAGAGGTCTTCATGTGGCGGGTCTTCGGGGAGCTGAGCTTTCGGGAGATCGGCGGGCTGTTCGGCAGGACGGAGAACTGGGCGTGCGTCACCTATCATCGGGCCAAGAGCAGGATCGCTGCAGCGCTGGAGGAGGGCGAAAAATGAACCGGGATTGTGAGATCGTGAAGGACCTGCTGCCGCTTTATGCCGAGGGGCTGACGCGAGGCGGGAGCGCGGCGTTCGTTCGGGCGCATCTGGAGACGTGTCCGGACTGCGCGGCCGAGCTGGCGCGGATCCGGCAGCCGGCCGCGGCAGAGCTGGAGCGGGAGGCCCGCGCCGCCGAGGCGGCCCCGCTGACCGCGGTAAAGCGGCGGCTGGAGTGGAAGCGGGTGGTGATCATCCTGTCCTCGGCCGTGCTGACGCTGGCCGCGGCGACGGCGGTGCTGGTCATGCTGGCCGTTTTCCGACCGGTGGACGTGGACTATGGGACCTCGGAGCTGTACTCGCAGGAGGACATGGACGCGGCGGTGCGGGTGATCCGGCAAAAGTTCGCCGGCATGCGGGGGTGCAAGCTGTATTCGCTGCGCTATGCCTCCGACGAGCGGTGTCTGCGGGAACTGGAATCGCGCAGAGGCGAGGCGCCGGACGGGACGGCGTATACCGACTGCATCGTGTTCGATTCGGTGTTCCGCTCACCGCTGGCGGGCGGCGGCGCGTGGAACCGCGGCGAGCTGTACACCTGGTCGTGGACGCTGGTCCGGACCGACGGCGGCCCGTGGAAGCTGCTGACGTGGGGGTACGCGTGAGGGAAAAGCGCCGTGCGGAAGAACACACAGCCGGGCAGGTCGGAGGTCTTCCGAATGAAGGGAGGGTCTGAGGTATGACAGAAAACGGATGGAGCGGGGCGGAAAAAGAATGGGATCGTCTTTTGGATTATGGCCCCGGATACGGGGATCTGCACAGCATGGCGATGGAGCTCGACGGCGAGACGTTCCCTGCTGCGAAGACATTGAAGCAAGAACTGGGAGAGATTACACACGACAAAGGGCGGGCGCTGCAGGGGGCAGATCGCTCTGCCGTGCGGGAATGCCTGTTGGCGCTGGAAGCAAGAGAGAAAGACTGGCGGGGCCGATATGCGGAGCTGTTGGGAGATCTCTGCCGCGAGGGGGGGCGCAGCGGGGAGCCGCAGTACGGTGAGGCACAGCTTTGGTATGTCAGAAGTGCGAGCCGCGGAAATCAAAACGCGCGGCTGAAGCTGGCTGCAATGTACTGGGACGGCGAGGGACAAAAGCGCGACCCGATCGCTGCCGCGAGGTTGGTAGAACAGGTATATGATTGGTGTGGGGAAAAGGAAGACGATCCTGATTTCGTAAAGGCGGCTCTTTGGATGGGACGCCTGTATCAGGAAGGGATCGGTGTACGGCGCGACCCGAAAAAAGCGTGGATCTGCTTCAAACAGCAGGAACACGGCCGGGCGAGTTGCAATCCGTCCGGCCGTGTGATACAATACGGACGGCGGGGCTCTGCGCGGGTCCGCGCCGGAAACGCAGAAAAAGGGGGAGTTTTTCATGTACCTCTCTTCGTTCAGACCGGATCAGAAGCAGGGACGGCTGCTGCTGGACGAGGCCGCGGTGCGGTCCGCGGTCGGCTGCCGTCAGGTGTTTTTCCCGGCGGTGAAGGATCCGGCCAACCCCATCCTGACGGCGGAGACGCCGTGGGAGGGCGACGGCCCCTATACCATGCAGGATCTGTTGGCGTATCTGCCGGACAGCGGGGTGTACCGCATGCCCTACACCACCTATCGGGCGTCTCCCTACTCCTACGGCAGGGGATACGCGGTGTCCTCCGACGGGCTGCACTGGGAGCGGCCCGCCTGGAAGGACCGGCGGCCGGAGGAGTTCGCCATGTTCTTCGACGAGACCGAGGGCGGCAGCGGGCGCTGGTGCCTGCCGTCGGCGGCCTGCTCCAATCTGTACGACCCGCGGCCCGAGTGCCCGCCGGACGAGCGGTTCAAGCGGATGGACTTCAAGGTCGCGGGGAACCGGGTCTGGTTCTCGCCGGACGGCGTCAGCGGCTGGCACGAGTATCCGGGCAATCCGGTCTGGAACGGCACGTCCGACATGCTGCAGTGCCTGTGGGATCCGAACATCCGGAAATTCGTCTGTTATTTCAAGCTGTGGAAGATCTGGGGCGAAGAGCGGGACGACAGCCCCGCGGGCAGCCATCCCGTCACGGCGCTGGCCGTCACGTGGAACGAGCGGAAGCTGGACGACGGCTGGATCGAGCTGTACGGCGACCATTTCGTGACGTTGCACCCCGAGAGCCGGGCGGAGGTTGGCTGGCGGAGCCTGATCCTGAGGGACGGGGACGAGGCCGACGACGACGGCGGCGGCGGCCGGCTCAGCGGCGCCTGGCACACCAAACGGGTGGTCCACCGGGCGGTCAGCGACGATTTCATCCACTGGAGCGGCGAGCAGGAGGTCATGGACGTGGACGAGCGGGACCGGCCGGACGCCAACATCCAGATCGTTCAGGTGTTCCTGATGGGCGGGTACTATCTGGCGCTGCTGTCGCTCCACGACCAGCGCGGACACTTTGACCAGCAGCTGGCCTTCAGCCGGGACGGCATCCGCTGGAAGCGGCCGTGGCGCGGCAGTCTGATCGGCCACGGGGCGCCCGGCGAATTCGACAGCGGCATGGCGAGCCCCGCCATGGCCCCGATCATCCTGGGGAACCAGATGATCCTCTATTACGGCGGCATGTCCATCACCCACGCGGACAGCGGCACCGGCAGCAACGCCATCGGCCGCGCGATCCTGCGGCGGGACGGGTTCGCCTGCTGGCAGGCGGAGGACGCGCCCGCCCAGCTGGAGACCGAAGTGTTCCGCAGGACGGAGAACGGCCTCTGGCTCAACGCCGACGCGGAGGGAGGCCGGATCACCGCGGCGCTCCTGGACCGGGACGACGTTCCGTTCCCCGGCTGCGGCCATGAGAACTGCCGCCCGATCATCGAGGACAGCGCGACGTACCCCGACTGTTTCCTCCCGGTGACGTGGGACGGCATCGAGGGCCTCCCGCCGGACGAGCGGCTGCGCGTTCAGCTCCGTTTCCGCAACGCCCGGGTGTACAGCATCCTGATCTGAAAAAAGCAGCGCCCCGGACGGTCCCGAGGACCGTCCGGGGCGCTGCTTTGTCCCAAGCGGAGAAGAGTCCGGTTTATGGGACAGGCCTTGTGTGATAATAAAACAACGAAACGCCGAAGCCGCGCACGCGGCCGTGATATGGGGAGGAGAACGAAGGATGAAAACAGTCAAAGCAGAGCTTACAGAGTTGGCGGGGCGTTTTTTTCCGGTATGAGATCACAGAAGAAGAACTGTTTGCGGGGCAGAAGCCGCGAATCGACGGAGAGAAAGACTGTGTGACAGAGGCTTACCGTGTGCAGTGGACGGATATCCGCGCTCTTCTGGAGAATCTGAAAAGACGGGCACCGAGCACTGCAGAGTTTTGCCGGGAGTGGGCGGCAGCCATGAACAACGGCAGCTTGGACGCGCTGATCGCTTTTGCCGGGAAGGATGACGAAGCTGCGCTGGAGCGCGCGAAAAAGGGCGAATGGGAAAGGGAAAAGGACATGATCGCCCGCAATCCGATCACGATGATGCGCAGCGTCGTGACCTCGCTGGTACACTATCCGTATCGGCGAAGCCCGGGAGACCGCAGAGTAGAAATCGATTATGACCGGATGCTGGCGGATGTGGAGCGGATGGAGCGCGGCGAGTACGAGCGGATCCGGCCGGAGTTTTGGAACGACATGGAAAAACTCGAGGCGGCAGAAAAGTGTTTAGATGACGGCTGCTGTGAGGATCTGACGACCGAAGAGTTCCGGGGGATCGTTGAAGAACTCTGTGAGAAACGGTACCCGGAAATTCTGGAGAGGAAGGGCTATTCCTGCTACGGCGGGAACGACCTGTACGACTGTGATTGGATCGCCGCGCGGGACTGCTTTCTGGCACTGATGGAGTTGGGCGAGGTATCGGACCGGGCAAAGTGCTCGTACGCGAATACGCTGGGCTATCTTTACTATTATTGCCGCTGCAGCGGCGGCAGGCCGGAATACGACAAGACGCTGTTCTACTATACTTTGGGCGCCTGCGGAGGCGAGGACCAGTTGTGCTATAAGCTGGCGGACATGTATCTGGGAGGCCGCGGTGTCCCGCGGAACGAGGCCGCCGCCGTCGCGCTGATTGCCTCGACCTATGAGAGGACGATGGAGGAGTTCCTGGACGGTGAAGAAGTGTCGGACTTCGCAGATGCAGCCCTTCGCATGGGAAGCCTTTACCGGGACGGCATCGGCGTGGACCGGGATCCGCAGGAGGCGTGGCGCTGCTGGAAGCTGGCAGAAAACGCCATCCGGAAGAGAATGGCGTGCGGCGACTATTATGGGGATGGAAAGGTAGCTGCGTCGATCCGGGACGAACTGAGAAAGATTGAGGCGGTGATCCCGCAGGCGAAGGACCGCACGGTGCAGGAAGATGGAGCAGCCGTTCTGAAGGCGCTGGTGGCGGACGGCTGGCCTTGCGAGTTTACTGTCTCGAAAGAGGGAAGACGGATGAAAATCGAGGGGCGTCGGCTGCCAAGATCGGGAGACGGCTTGGTGAGACCGGCCGTGGTCTCCTTTCCGAAGGCCCGTTTTTTCGATTTGACAGACAGCGCGGCAGTGTACATGGTCGGCACGGACCGGATCTGGACGGACGGCGGCAGTAATTGCTTCCGAGCCGATTTCTGCGATGAGCTTCAGGCTGGCGGACAAGTCCTCGTATTTGAACGGGACGGAGAGACGACGGCGGCGCTGACGGCAAAGCGGTATCGCTTTCCGATCCCGGCTGCCGCGGCCGGCGGCGAGACCCTTCGGCTTGTCTCTGTGCAATTTGAGGATGGGGGAAAATGATATGATTACCGTTGCGGAGACGAGACGGCGGAGCCCGGCGATCTTGTTCTTGTGGACGCAGCCGGCGAGACAAAGCAGGCGGTCGTCGCGGAGGTCCGGAAGGTCCCGGAAGATGAGCTGATTCTGCCGCCCTCCGGCTACAAGCGGATCCTGTCCGTGGTCCGCCGGGGCGGGAAGAAAACAGATGGCTGAATCCGGCGTTTTGTACAGCATCCTGATCTGACATAGCAGCGCCCCGGACGGTCCTCGGGACCGTCCGGGGCGAAGCTTTGTCCTAAGCGGGGGAGAGAGGCGGACCACCGGTCCCCTTTCGGCGCGGCGCTTGACAGGGGCGGGCGGGTCTGCTAAAATGAAAAAACGGCCGCGGGGCCCGGCGCCGGGATCCGCGGCCCGCATCCAAAATGCGGGAGAAAGGGCGGGACGAGCCGCATGACTTATGAAGAACTGGTCCGGAACCGGCGCTGCGCCGTTCTGCTGAACCAGCAGAACGGCATGGCCGAGCTTTACGATCTGGAGACCGGAGCGCTGGACGGGAAAGCGCTTCTGCGCTCCTTTGACACGGGGTACGCCACGGGGCTGAAGCTGCGCCGCAGCGCCCGCTTCGGCGGCGACTGTCTGTTCGTCGCCACCGGGGGCGCGGCGGTCTTTTCACTGGACACCGGCGAAAAGCTCTGGGAGGCGCCGCCCTTTGCGGACAACCCCCATTCCGTCGAGTGGATCGAACCGATGGGGATCCTGTGTCTGGCGTGCAGCAGCGGCTCGACGGTGCTGTTCTACCGCTGCCCGGAGGAGAAAACGCCCTTCGCCGCGCTTCCGCTGGCCGACGCCCACGGCGTGCTGTGGGACGAGACGGGCGAGTGTCTCTGGGCAGCGGGCGGCGACCGTCTGGTGAAGATCCGCCTGCGCGGGGGCGCGCCCGCCGTGGAGGAGGTGCACGTCCTGCCGCGGGGGCTGGGCGGCGCCCACGACCTCGCGGCCGTGTACGGCGCCCCCCATCGCCTCTGGCTCACCTGCAACGTGGGTCAGCGCGTGGTGCAGTACGACAAGGCGGCGGAGGCGTTTTCGGGCGAATTCCCGGGGAGCGGGACCATCGCCCGCGGCGTCGACCACAAGGGGATCGGCAATTATCCGGACGGCAGCGTCGTCTATCTCTATCCCTGCGGGAGGCCCGTCCGGTCCCGGTACCACGAGGACGCCGGATGGCTCACCGACCGGGTCTGGCTCGCGGAAAACGGCGCGGTCCGGCCGCTGGTCTCACCGACGGGGCTGTTCTACAAGCTGAGGGTCTGCCGCACCGATTACCAGTAAGAGGAAAAACGTTTTTTTGCGATTCGAACGTCCGGCTCCCGGCGAAAAAACGCCCCGGGAAAGAATCGTTAGCACAGCGAAACGTTGTTGCTTTTGCCCCTGAAGGGTGGTATAATCAACTCATGTTGACGGACGGAGTCGTTGAAAAACGAAAAAGCGCGTCCGCTGTGAAAAAAGGAGGAGACTCATCGTGAAACACGTCCGCATGATCGCTCTGCTGCTGGCGGCGGCGATGGTGCTCTCGCTGCTGGCCGCCTGCAGCGGCACGAAGCCGGAGACGACCACCACGGAAGCCACCACCGAGGCGACCACCACTGAGGCGACCACCACGGAAGCCACTACCACAGAAGCGACCACCACTGAGGCGACCACCACCGAGGCCACCACCGCCGAACTGACGGAGGAAGAAAAGCTGGCCGCCTATATCGAGACCGCCAAAGCGGAGCTGGCCAAGAAGGTCAACGTCATTTCCGTCGAGGCGCAGGAGAAGACCGTCGTGGCCACCATCAGCGTGGACGGCGCCGCGGATATGGTCGCGAAGACCAAGGCCGGGGACGCCATGGGCAAGCTGAAGTGGGACGGCCTGCGCGGCGACCTGCTGGTCGGCTCGACCCAGTACTACAGCGCGCTGGTCGGCGACTTCGGTCTGCCGGACTATTCCTTCCGCGTCGACGTAGTCAGCGAAGAGGACAACAGCACGCTGCTGTACTCCGCCGAACAGGGCGAGGAGCTCTTCGACGCCGCGACCGCCGAACCCACGGAGGAGGAGAAGCTGGCCGCTTACATCGAGACCGCCACGGCGGAGCTGGCCAAGAAGGTCAACGTCGTCTCGGTCGAGGCGCAGGACAAGACCGTCGTGGCCACTATCAGCGTGGACGGCGCGGCGGATATGGTCGCGAAGACCAGAGCCGGCGACGGCATGGGCAAGCTGAAGTGGGACGGCCTGCGCGGCGACCTGCTGGTCGGCTCGACCCAGTACTACAGCGCGCTGGTGGGCGATTTCGGCCTGCCGGACTATTCCTTCCGCGTTGACGTGGTCAGCGAGGAGGACAACAGCGTCCTGCTGTACTCCGCCGAACAGGGCATCGCGCTCTACGATCTGGCCCTGATGCCGGAGGATGCCGAAGAGTGCGCCAAGCTGGCGAACTATCTCACGGTCGCCCGCGGCGAGCTGCTGAAGGAAAAGATCCTGACCAGCGTCGCGGTGCTGCCGGACGCGGAAGACGGTAAGGTCGTCGTGGCCACCATCACCGTGGACGGCGCGGTCGATATGGTCGACAAGGTCAAGGCCGGCGACGGCGGCGCCAAGCTGAAGTGGGACGGCCTGCGCGGCGATATCGCCCAGGCTTCCGTCGGCTATTACAGCGCCCTGATCGGCGACTTCGGTCTGCCGGACTACTCCTTCCGCGTGGACGTGGTCAGCGACGCCGACAGAAGCGTCGTGCTGTACTCCGTGCTGAACGGCGAAGCGGTCTACGACATCACGGCCGAATAAAACCGACCCGATACGCTGCTGCGCAGACGGCGAAGATCGCCGTCTGCGCAGTTTTTTTGCGGCGCGGGCTCCCTTGACAAGGCGCGCCGGGCTGTGGTATCATGGAACGCGGGCGCGGGGAGAGAAAGACCCGCGCCCGCGTCCGGAAACACATCGAACAGGAAGGGAGACCATTCATGTCCAGCTTCAAGGATCTTCGGATCGTCGACAACTTCTATCAGACCTCGCTTTTCTTCCCCATGCCTGCGGTGCTGGTCAGCACGCTGGCCGACGACGGCTCGACCAACTGCGGCGCGTATTCGCTGGTCCAGCCCTACTATGTAGCGGGGAAGGAGTACTACGCCATGCTGCTCTCCTGCCGCAACTCGTCGAACACGGCGCAGAATCTGATCAAGCGCAAAAAGTGCGCTCTCAACTTTTTTCCGGACGACCGCAAATACTTCAAAGAGGCGGTCCGCCTCGGCTGGCCGGGGGACACCACCGCCGAAAAGATGAAGGACTTTTCCATGACGCTGGAGGACGGCCTGCGCGCGGAGGCGGATCCGGCGGGGCGGTATCCGAAGGTCGTGGCCGAGTCGTTCCAGGTCGTCGAGTGCACGTGGGCGGACACGCTGGACGGAGCGGAGAGCGATCTTCCGCTGGCCGAGGGCGAGGATCACTATCAGCTGGCGAAATACCACGATTTCAACGGAATCACCAGCCCGTACGGCGCGCATTTCATCCTGAAGGTGGACAAGATCCTCATGAAGGAGAAGTATTACGACGCCATCGTGAACGGCGTGACGCGGCGGGGCTTTCCGCCCTGTCCGGTGGATTACGGCTATCGGGACTCGAAGAACTTCTGGTACCACCGCCATCGCCGGATGATCGCCGAGCTGCTGCCCGTGCGGAAGACCACGCTGGCCTCGGTGCGCTATGCGGCGGACCGGATCGATCCGACGGTGCGCTTTTCCGACGACGCGCTGGAGATGATCGTCAACGTCCCGCGCATCTTTTTGCCGACGGTCCTGCGCGGGTGCGTTTCCTGGGCCAGGGAGAACGGGGTCTCGGAGATCACCGCGGCGGAGATGAAGATCATCAACGACAAACGAAGCAGGGAAAAGAAGAAATAAAAAACGCGGAGGCGGGCGAAAGCCCGCCTCCGGATCCGTTTGTGAGAAGCCGGGACTCCGTCCGCGGCGCGCGGACGGAGATGGGGCGGCCGCGTCAGGTCCGGCCGTGCCGCGCGGCGAAGACGCCCATGCCCGCGATCCAGAGATAACACACCGTCTTGGGCAGCATGAGCATCCCGACCCACGCGTGCGTCCCGGCCCAGACGACGACGGGAAGGTAGAACGCGAAGGACAGCGTGACCGCCAGCCAGAGCAGACGGAAGGGCTTTTGCTTCCGCAAGAGCCGGAAGGCCAGCACGATCACCAGCGCGCCGAGAAGCGCGAAGGGCACGTTCCGGGCGATCCCCCACGACAGGGGCGAATCGTTCGTGATCCAGCCGTTCTGGGGGAACGCGCACAGGATGAGCCGGGCCGGGACCAGAAGAAAGACGGCGGCGTCGGCGAACCGGGGACGTTTGGCGCCGGTCCGCTTGAAAAGGAAGAAGTAGAGCAGCAGGTAAAAGAGGGTCATGGTGATCGAGGTGATCAGCTTGCCCGTGCCGAGCCACGCGGCCAGAGCGGGGGAGGGCGCGTCCAGCGTTTTGGTGAAGAGACCGACCGCCCGCGGGATCAGATGGAACGCGTCGCCGAAGCCGAGCAGCAGGCAGGCCATCCCGAACAGCGGGTTCGTCCCCTGACGGTCCCGGACCAGCAGGAGCCGGACGCCGGCGGCAAAGATCAGGACCAGATAGACCAGATAGAAACCGGATTCCATATACGCGCGCATAAGCAACCTCTTTTCTTCCCGGATCTTCCCGAATGGTTTCGGCGGCGATCCGCGTCCGCGGGCCGCCGCTTTTATTATACGCCCGCGCGGCCCGCATTGCAAGCCGATCCGGATCGAAAAAGCGGGATCCCGGACAAAAAACGGCCGAGGCGAGGGTCAGGCCGGACGGCGCTTTTGCCTTCCCGCGGGAGCGGCGGCCGCTCCCGCGGGAAGGGTCAGTCAGACATAATACCGGCCGTCGGGGGTCCGGCGGATGACCCCGGTCTTGACGAGCCTGTCTGTAATCCGGCGAAAACCGTTCGGATTGACGACGCCCGCTTCCGCCAGAGTCTTCGCCGCGGCCTCGGACGTCGCGCCGCAGGCCGAAAGCCTTTTCACGATCAGATTCCTGCGGATCAGCGGGATCGGTGGAAAAAATGCCATGACGGGGTCCTCCGTTCGATTTCGATCGGCCAGCGTTTTTTACATGATGCGGCTCCGGGCGGCGCCTTCTCCGGTCCGCCGCCGGGACCGCTTCCGCACGGGCCCTGCGGGG
>JAEERN010000029.1 GCA_016285815.1 Clostridiales bacterium | reverse complement strand
GACGCGCCGGAAGCGCGGCCGCTGAACCGCCTTTTCCCAAAAGAAAAGCGCCCTTTCCGGGCCGGCCCGGAAAGGGCGTTTCGTTCTGTTCTTCAGGGGATCCGGCGGTCCGCGGCCAGCAGCGCCGCATAGTCCCGGATGCGGTGGAAGGTCTGACAGTTGGCGTCGTGGAAGTTCCGCGCGCCGTTCACCGCCGTCCGGCAGAGCCACAGCAGATCGTCTCCCTCGAAGAACCAGTCGACGTACTGGAACCCGATCTGTTTGGGGTCGCTGCCGCGCCGGTCCAGCAGGTCGCAGACGACCCGCCACCCGGTCAGATCCTCCGACGCCACCAGCGACAGCAGGTTGCGGTCGCCCTCGTGGCCCCGCCCCAGGATGCGCGAGCAGATCGAGAGATAGAGCCCCGTCTTCGGGTCGCGCTTGATGATGAACTTCGAGTGATTCCCCGGGAACGGAATCACCCGGCGGAAGCGCTGGGGCGCCTCGGGATCGGTCTCGTCCACGTCCATGACCACGGCCCGGCCGAAGGACGGCACGCACCGGCCGATCTCATACCGCAGGACGTTCCGCATCTTCCCGTCGGGAAACACCGTCAGGCACCCCTCCAGCCAGCTTCCGCCGCCGAGGGCGGTCCCCGGCCAGGACGGATCGAACTCCACCGGCTCGGCAAAGCGCCACGAGGCCGGATCCATGGGGTCGGCCTCTGCGGGGAACGACCCGTGCAGGCTGGCGTAGTGGCCGTGGCCCCACTCCAGCGAGCACCAGACGCGCCCGGCGTACTCCACCACGGGCTGGGGATTCTTGTGCACGCCCGAGGCCGCCTTCCGCCCCGCGCCGCGCAGCAGCGCCGTCGGCGCGCCCCAGGTCCGGCCTCCGTCCGCGGATTCGCCGATCAGCAGATCGCCGAACTCCGTGGAACAGGCCAGCATGAACAGCCGTCCCCGGTGGAGGAACAGCCGCCCCCAGAAGCAGGGGAACAGATCGCAGACGTAGTGCCAGGTGCGCCCGTCGTCGTCCGAGCGGAAGATCAGGGACAGGTTCTGCGGCGCGTCCCCGGTGTACAGATCCATGGACGAGAGCAACCCCCCGTCCGGCAGCCGCACGAAGGACGGGCTGCACAGCGCGTGGCCGGAAAAGGCGTAGACGTTGTCCTCAGGGTGGACGTAGTTCACCACGGTGCCGGGATAGGTCCCCGTCCGGACCAGCCGGACGTCCCCCCGGGTCCCGCCTGCCTCGGCGCACAGTTCATAGTCCGTGTCCGGCTCCAGACCGTCCACCGTGGCGCGGTTCCCCTCCGCGGGGACGGAGGACCACGCCTCGTCCCAGCGGCGGCGCCACAGCACCGTGACCCGCTCCGGCCCCAGCCACTCCAGCGTGACGCCCGTCTCAAAGGGCGCCAGCAGACAGACGAACGGAAGCCGCGTCGGCTCGCCCACCGGGCGATAGGGGCGAAAGCTCCAGGAATCCACCGCTCTCATACCGATCTCTCCTTTTCCGCCGCATCGGCGGCAAACCGCGCCGGAGCGGCCAGCTCCGCCGCCAGCGCGTTCCGGAACGCCTCGGCAGCGGCCCGGCGGCCGGCGGCCAGCTCGGCCCCCCGGCGGGTCAGGAACCCGTCGTAGATCCGGGCCAGCTTGGCGTCGTATTCTTTGAAAAACGTCTCCCGGCCGCAGTCTGCCGCCGGATCCGGCCCCGGCGCGCACAGGGGCAGCCCGTGGCGCCCCTGATACAGCAGCGTGCGGGCCACGCCCACCGCGCCGGCAACGTCCAGCTTGTCCGCGTCGAACAGGATCCTGGCCTCGAGGCTCTCCGGCGCGGGCCCGCCGCGATAGCGGTGGGACGCGATGCACGCCGCCACCTTTTCGGCGAACGCCGCCGGGTATCCGTGCTCCGTCAGGAACCGGCGCGCCTTTTCGGCCCCCACCGCCGCGTGGCACTTCGTCGGGTCCTCGTTCTGCTCGGCCCGGCCGACGTCGTGCAGCAGCGCCGCGCAGATCAGAACGTCCCGGTCGGCCCCGGGCTCGTCCGCCGCGATGGCCAGCGCGTTGCCCAGCACCCGCTCGGTGTGGCCCTCGTCGTGGGCCGCGTCTGCGGCACAGGCGCGCATATAGCCGCGGAACAGCGCTTCCTCGTCCCCCGTCACGGTCAGTTCAGCCTCATCTTGCCGCTGGCCTCCAACAGGCGGACGAACAGCCCGCCCTGCACCGTCCGGTGCTGGAAGCCGCACTGCGCGGCCGTCTCGGTGTCGTACCAGTCGGTCATGGGCACGCGGCTCGCGCTCTCGTGATAGGCCAGCCACAGCGGCGCGACGAACGCTTCGAACTCCGCCCGGGTCCGGCACATGGTGGCCGTCCAGACCAGCCAGTCGCTCTTGGTGTACGCCGCGCGGCCGTCCAGCGGCATCCCGTACCGGTTGAAGCGCCCGAAATAGCTGCGGACCTCGCTCCGCACGGCGGCGGGGTCGAACACGCCCGTGTTCCACAGCCGGTCCCAGACCATGTTGTACTTCATGCTGTAAGAGCCCTCGCGGTCGTAGGCCAGCCGGAGGCTCCCGTCGCCGTTGGCCGCGCGGGCGAGAACGTCCGCCGCCATCTCCCGGGCCAGCGCCAGCTTTTCGTCCGCCTCGTCCACCCGGTCCAGCATGCGGTACAGCACGCTGAGGGCCGTGATCCCCATGACGGCCTTGACGCTCAGGTTGCAGTTGTGGGCCATGTGGCCCGCAAAGTCGTCGGTGCAGAGCTGGTTCTCCGGATCCCGGCCGTACCGCTCGAGATACGTCTCCCACTCCTCCAGCAGATCCATATACTCTTCCGCGAAGACCGGCGTGCCCTCGGCCACGGCCACGGCCGCCGTCATGATGAGCATGTTGCCGCACTCTTCCACCGGCATCTGCCGGTCCGGCCGCATATGGGCGTAGACCTGTCCCGTGACGAAGGGGTACCGGCCCGCGTCGTGGGGGGCGAAATCGTTCTCCCACGCCCCGGACCGCGCGAACTTGAAGATGGGCCGCAGCATGCCCTCGACCAGCTCGGGGTTGTAGAGCAGGAACAGCGGCGCGGACGGATAGCTGACGTCCACCGTGGCGGCGCAGCCGTTGGAGAAGCACTCCTTGGAGATGTACAGCAGCCGGCCCTCGCCGTCGTAGACCAGCTTGTGCCCCGCGCAGACCTGGCGGTAAGCCAGCGCCAGCAGCTCGGCGTACTTTTCGCCGCCGGCCCGGACCGCGTCGGCAAAGAGCTTGTCCGAAAACGCCCGGCACCGCGCCGCCAGCGCGTCCGCCCCGGCGAAGACCGTCTCGATCTCCGTCAGGATGCTCCCGCCGCGGCGGTTCCAGAACGAGCGCAGCCGCTCGCCGAAATAGAGGATGCTCTCCACGTCGTCGTAGGCGAAGGTGACCAGCGTCCCGCTCTCGCCCACGTCCACGTCGGTATAGACCCACATGGTCCCGTCCTGATACGCGCCGGCCCGCTCCGACGCGGAGGTCAGGTAAAAATAGCCCCAGTCGATGCGGACGTCGTCCCCGTCGCGGCCCAGCACGGGCTGGGCCACGTTGCCCATCTTCATGGATGTCAGGCCCCCGTGCTCGACGGTCTCGGTGGTCACCTCGTCCTCGCCGGCGCGGTCCAGACAGATCTCCTCGCTGACGGCGATCCGCGCCGTCACCTCGTGGGCCCTGCCGTCCAGCGCGCGGCACGAAAGCGTAAGCATGCCGACGGGCCGCGTGAACGCCGCCAGATCGTCCGGCAGAAACTGGGCGGTGAACGCCGCCGTCAGCTCCACCCCCGCGCCCGCGAAGACCGCGGTCGTCGACAGGGCGCTGACGTCCAGGCTCTTCTGCGCCAGCGCCGGCGCGCCGCCCGCCCCCAGGAACCGGTATGCCGCGCCGTCCACGGTCAGCGTGCCCCGGATGGGGTTCGGCTTTCCGGTCCAGTGCGTCGGGTCACAGTCGGTGAGCCGGTCCGCGGGGGACCAGACGGAAAAATAGGGGTCGACGGTGATGAGCGGAACGCTCGGCGGGCGAAGTTTCATCGTGTTCGTATCTCCTTTGCGGCCGCGCCGCGGCAATTTTGATCGTCTTCATTATACCCTCTTTCCCCCGGCGTTGTCAACTCCGGCCCCGCGCGGAGGGCAAAATCGAGCAACAAAAAATTTTTATTATTTTTCGATAAATTTTTATTGACAAGCACCCACGACTGTGCTATACTCTCCGTGACAGAAAATTTTCCGGGAGGACGCTTGTCATGAATGAGTCCGGGACCAAAGGCCGGGTCCTGCTGTCGCAGGTCCTGACCTGGCTGCTGCTGGGAGGGCTGGGCGCGCTGGCCGCGCTGCTGCCGTATCTTCTGAAGGGGTATCTGGCGGAGTACGCCTCGCCCGCCGTTTCGTCGAGCTTCACGCCGGTGCTGATCCTGTGCTACTGCGCGCTGGCGCCCGGCTTTTTTGCCGGGATCCTGATGCTGGGGCTTCTGCGGCGGGTGAAAAAGGGGTTGATCTTCGTATCGCCCAGCGCCGTCTTCATCCAGCTTCTGGCGGTCTGCTGCTTCGTCGAGTGCGGCGTCTTCGCGCTGTTGGCCAAGTTCTTCCTGATCTCCGCCGGGGTCGCCTTCGCGGCGCTGTTCCTCGGCATCGCGCTTCTGGTGGTGGCCGACGTGGTCGCCGCCGGAACGGAGATCAAGAAGGAAAACGACTTCACGGTCTGAACGGAACGGCAGGGATCCCCATGATCGTTTTGAACCTCGACGTCATCATGGCAAAGCGGAAGATGTCGCTGGGCGAGCTGAGCAGCCGCGTCGGCATCACGCTGGCCAACCTCTCGATCCTGAAAAACAACAAGGCGAAGGCCATCCGGTTCTCAACGCTGGACGCCATCTGCCGCGCTTTGGACTGTTCGGCGGGGGACATCATCGAATACCGTCCCGACGGCGCCGACCCGTCCCCGGAAGAATAGAAAGGAAGGAACCTTTTCTTATGGAAACCAACGCTTCTGTGCCGGCCGTGCCGGCCGTTCCGCCGGAGCAGGCCGCTCCGGCTCCTGCCCCCGCTCCGGCTCCCGCTCCCGCCCGCTTCACCGCGGCGGAGATCGCCGCGGCCTGGCTGGCTTTGCTGGCCGGATATCTGGTCATGCGGGTCCTCGCCGTCTGGGAAAAGCCGCTGGGCGCGGCGCTGGTCACGCTGGGCGTGTACCTCATCTCGGCGCTGTTCGTCTTCTCCCGCGGCCGCCGCGTCACGGCCAAGGCCGTGATCCTGCCCCTGCTGGGCGCGGCGCTGGCCGCGGGGATCGCGGTCACCGCCATCCCCGCGGTGCGGGTGCTGGACGCCATGGCCTGCGCGGTGCTGTACGTCTATTGGGTCTTCTGCGCGCTGGCGGGGTCTGCCGAGGGGTTCCCCGGCGAGCTGGCCGTGTTTGAGTTCCTCAAGGCCGCCTTCGTGCTGCCCTTCCCCTCCATGGGGGTCCTGTTCCGCGCCATGTTCGCCCGGAACGGCCGGGGCCGCGGCGGCAAGACGGCGCTCTGGATCCTGTTGGGCCTGGTGCTGGCCGTCGCCCCCACGGCGGCGATCATCGCGCTGCTGTCCTACGACGGCGCGTTCTCCGGCCTGCTGTCCAAGCTGGTGATCTTCGATCTGGAAAAGGTGCCGGGCCAGGTCTTCAGCGTCCTGTTCGGCGTCCCGCTGGCCATGTATCTGTTCGGCCTGCTGTTCGCCGCGTCCCGCGGTCTGCGCTCCGCGGCCATGGGGCCGGAGGCCTGCCGCCGCGCCGCCGGCCGGATGCGCTTCGCGCCAGGCGCCGTGGCCGCCGCGGCGCTGACCCCCGCGCTGATCGTCTACGTCCTCTTCTTCTTCTCCCAGTTCGGCAACTACGTCATGGCCTTCTCCGGCGCCAAGCCGGACGGCATGCTCTATTCCGCCTATGCCCGGGAAGGGTTCTTCGAGCTGTGCGCCGTGGCGGTGATCAACGCGCTGATGATCCTGATCGCGACGCTGTTCGTGCGCCGCCGCCGTCCGGGCGCGCCGCTGGTGCGGACCTACGTTTCGGTCTACTCGGTGTTCACGCTGATCCTCATCGCCACGGCACTGTCCAAGATGCTGCTCTACATCGACGTCTTCGGCCTGACGCGGCTGCGCGTGCTGACCAGCGTGTTCATGCTGGCGCTGGCGCTGTGCTTCCTGGCGGTGCTGGTCAAACAGTTCGTCCGGCGCCTGCCGCTGGTGGGCGTTGTCGCGGCGGTGGCCGTGATCGCGCTGGCCGGCGTGTCTCTCTGCGATCTGGACGGCGCCGTCTCGGACTACAACGTCGGCGCCTATCTGGCCGGCCGCATCGCCGATCCGGACGTGGATCTGCTGCAGGAGACCGGCGAGGGTGCGGTGCCCGCCCTGCTCCGCCTCAGCGCGGACGGCCGGACCTCGCCCCGGCTCCGCAGCCGCGCCGGGGCCGCGCTCCGCGGGATCGCCTCGGATCTGTCCGAGCCGGCCACGATCTGGAGCTGGAGCCAGCCCCGCGCCAGGGCCGTCACCGCTTTGCGGCGCGGCGGCTATCTGACCGAAAGCGGCGCCCTCGCGCCGCAGATCGCCGAAGACGGCTCGGCCGTCCTCTCGGTGTCTCTCTCCTCCGACGACAAGATCTACGGGGTCTCCTGCGCCTTTTCCATCGACGGCCGCCTCGTCTCCTCCCAGGGCGCCGAGTGCGCCGACGGGAGCCCGCTGGACTCGCCGGTCCGTTTCGACATCCTGCCCGAGGATCTGGGCGGCGCCGCGCCCGGAACGGTCTTCACCGTCGCCCTCTCGGTCCAGACCGAGCCGGACGGACCGCTGTACGAAGTGCCGGGCCGTCTGGTGATGAAGCTGGACCAGTCGGCCGCCGTGACCGAGGCGGTCCTGTCCGGCGACCGCAGCAGCGGGTTCAAGCTGCAGACGGCCTTCCCCTATTCCGGCCACTGATCCCCCCCCCTTTTTCGACAGCAACACCGCGCCGCAGAGAGCTTCTTCAAGATCCTCCTTGCGGCGCGGGTCTTTTTTTGCGCGGACGGTCTCTGCGCCGCGCAAAAAAAGAGGCGGTCCGCCCGGAGACGCGGGCGGATCGCCGTGCTTTTCGATTCTGCGCGGGGTCGGAGCGCGCTCCGGGGCGGGCGCGTCCGTGCGGCGCGTTCAGCGGATCTGCAGGTCCCGGACGAACTCGTTGGCCCTCACGTGCGCCTCCGCGAGGGTGCGGATCTTTTTCCCGTTGACGGTGAGATCCTCGATGACCACGCCGCGCACGTCGTGCGCCTCGTCCAGTCCGCGGAAGGTCGGGATCGGGTCGGGCACGCCGGGCTCCGTCAGGAGCTGGATGCGGCGGAAGGTGACGTCCCGGACGCAGCCGTTGCGGTAGTCCTCGCAGAAGGCGCCGGAGCCGCAGATGAAGATGCCGAAGGGGACGGGGGGCTCGAACTCCGCCGGCGGGTCGTAAGGGGCGGTCATATCGTGCTGATAGACGCTGGGCTGCTGGTAACGGCTGTACTCGATGCGGATGTCGTCGAAGAGGATGTCGTGCAGCAGGGCGTGGTTGTGATGCTGCAGGTCCAGATCGACGTGGGCCCCGTGGATCACGTCGCAGTCCCGGAAGACGATGCCGCGGTATTCCGGCGCGCAGGTCTCCGCGCCGATCTCCAGCGCCCGGCCCCAGTCGCACCAGATCACGCAGTCCTCGACGAGGATGTCCTCGTTGTTGAGCGTGTCGTAGCCCATGGTGCCCTTGACGACCATACAGTCGTCGAAATCCCGCAGGAAGCTGTGCCGCACCACGCAGTCCCGGGAATTGATGATGTCGATGCCGTCGGAGTTATAGCGCCACATGCCGATGGTCTTGACGTTGTCGATGAAAACGCCGCGGCAGCCGCCGGGGATGACGCTGAACGAGGCGGAGTCCCGCAGTGTGACGCCCTCCAGCCGAACGTTCTCGCAGTTGAGGAAGCGAACGTTCCCCCACAGGATGTTCTGCCGGTAGAGAAAGGCCAGCAGCCCGTGCTCGTCCTGCTCGGGCAGAATGCGGTCGCGGCAGGTGAGATAAAAGCCGTGGCCGGTGACGCGGTGCTCCCAGCTGCCGTCGATGACGCCGTAGCCGCAGATGCGCACGTCCCTCTGCCCCAGCGCGGCGAAGGCCCCGTAGACCACGGCCTCCCGGTCGACGTAGACCGTCTGGCCGCTCTTCAGCAGGACGCCGCCCACGCAGTGGACGCCGGGGCCGTAGTAGAGGACGTTCGGGTCGTCTGGATCGACGTCCCAGTCCCGGGGCGGGTTGACGAACAGGTGCAGGGCGCGGTGATATCCGTCCGCCTCCACGGTGTACTGGCCCGGGCGGGAGACGGTGAAGCAAAGCTCGCGGCCGCGGATCTCCGGCACGATGCCCTCGGACAGCGGCCGCACGACCGCCTCTTCCGGCGCGCGGTCCAGCGCGACGCGGACCTCGACGGGCTCGTCGGCCTCAAAGGAGAGGAAGGGGGCGATCTCCGTCTGGTCCGCGGGCCTCTGGAAGCCGGGCCAGACGGTATTGTAGGAAACGGCGGAGACCCGGGCCGCGTGGAGCGGCGCCTCGCGCCCGTTGAGCGTGACGCGGTATCCGGTGAAGACGGGGGCCTTCTTCCGAAGGGCCGGATCGGAAAAGCCGCCCGGCGCGCCGTCGGCGTCGACGGGCTCGCCCGCGGGGATGGATGGGATCCTGAGCATGGGGAGGTCCTCCTGTCGTGTCGTCTCGGCGCCATTGTACCACGCTTTCCGGCCGTTTGCAACCCCGCGCCGCAAGGCCGGGCGGAAAAGGTCTCCGCCCGGCCTTGCGGCGCGGGAACTTTTGTGCTACAATAGGGTCAGAAAACGACGGCAAGGAGACGATCCGCATGACAGAACGCGAACGCTTTATCCGGACCCTGCGCCGCGAACCCATCGGCGGCCGGGTGCCGACCTTCGAGCTGGTCTTCTATCTGACCATGGAGGCCTTCGGCAAGGTCCACCCCGACCACCGCTCGTATCATCAGTGGAAGCAGATGAGCGCCCGGGAAAAACAGGCCCACATCGACGACGAGGCCGACCTCTTCATCGACACCGCCCGGCGCTTCCACCACAGCGCCATCTTCGTCCACGCCAACCCCTACGACATGGACACGCGGATCCGCCTTTACGAGACCATCCGCGAGAAGAGCGGCGACGAGTTCTTCCTCATGGCCCACGGGGACCCCACCTTCGCCATGCCGGACGGCAACGACATGGTGGACTTCACCGCCCGGCTCTACGAAGAGCCGGAGGACGTCCACGCCGAGGCCCGCCGCAATCTGGACCGCTGTCTCGCCGAAGCCGAAGAGCTGGACCGCCGGGGCCACCTGCTCGACGGCTTCGCCCTCTGCTCGGACTATTGCTTCAACGTGAACCCCTTCTTCACACCCGACATGTTCGCCGAGTTCATCGCCCCCTATCTCAAGGCCTCCCTCGACGCGTACCGTGCCCTGGGCTTTTACAGCATCAAGCACACCGACGGGAACATCATGCCCATCGTGGACCAGATGGTCCAGTGCGGGCCGGACGCCATCCACAGCCTCGACCCCCAGGGCGGCGTGGACCTGGGCGAGGTCAGCCGTCTCTACGGCGACAAGGTGGCCCTGATCGGCAACGTGAACTGCGGTCTGCTCCAGACCGGGACCGACGAAGAGGTGGCCGCGGACGTGCGCCGCGCCCTGCGCCAGGGCATGGCCCGCGGCGCGGGTTACGTGTTCGCCACCTCCAACTGCGTCTACACCGGCATGTCGCTGGCGCGCTACGCGCTGATGCAGGACATCTGGTGGCGCGAGGGGATCTATCCCGGCCCCGAAGCCCGGTGATCTCTTTCCCGGAACGCGGCCCGGCCCGCGCCCACGGATCGTGGGCGCGGGCCGTTTTCTGTCCCGGGCGGCGCTCAGGCCGCGGACAGCTCCGTGCCGGGGTAGTAATAGGCCAGGATCCGGGCAAAGTCCGCGCCCTCCTCCGCCAGGGCCCGGGCGCCGTACTGGCTCATCCCGACGCCGTGGCCGTAGCCCCGGACCGTGAAGCGGATCAGATCGGTCCCCTCCTCGGCGGTGAAGCACGCGCTCTTCAGCCCGCAGAGGGTCCGGATCTCCTGTCCCGGCACCGTCACGCCGCCGACGGAGACGGTCTCGACGTAGCCGCCCGCCGACACGGCGGCGGCGCGGATCCACGGCCCGTCGTCGAAGACCGCCTCCGGGTGGCGGCCGGAAAAGCAGGCGGCCAGATCGCTCTTGCGGACGCAGACTTCGCTCTGCCACGAGGCAAGGGCCCGCTCGCCCGCCGGCGAGGGCACGCTGACCAGATAGGGGACCGGCGCGCCCCACGCCTCTTCGGCCGAGGCCGTGCCGTAGGCCGAGCTGGCGTGGAACACCGCCAGCGCCGGCTCGCCCCGCCAGGTCAGGATCTGTCCTTCCGTGGCCCGCGCGGCGCTCTCCACCCGGCGGTACCACGCGTCTCCCTCCTCGCCCCACGAGGCCGTCAGGGCCGCCCGGTCCGCCACGGCGCAGCAGTGGGACGGGTCGTCGCAGATCGCCGCCCCCTCGTGGCCCGAGACCGGATGCGCGGCCCGGTAGAGGATGTACGTCCGCGCCGCCACCGCCTGGGCCTTCAGCGCCTCGGCCGGGAACAGCGCCGGCATCTCCGCCGCCGTCACCCGCGCCGTCAGCTCCTCCAGCGGCAGCTCCACCGTCTCGCCGGCGATCACGGCGCGGACGGTCCGCGGCTCCGGCGCCGGCGGCGCTTCGGTCCCGGCCCCGGTGCTT
>JAEERN010000172.1 GCA_016285815.1 Clostridiales bacterium | reverse complement strand
TAACGTGGGAGACCGTGCCGGGCGCGACGCTGTACAACATTTACCGCAAAGCGCCGGGTGGCAGTTACGAGAAGATTGGTACCAGCCGGACGCTAGCGTACGTGGACCGCACCGTGGAGAGCGGCGTGAAATACAGTTACTATATTGTCGCGCAGGTCTCGAAATACGTTTCGGCGAACTCCAACATCGTGAGCGCCACGGCGAAATAAACCAACCATTTGCAATAGTGTAAATTATCAACTTGCTATACCTCGCAGCCATAACACCTGTGAGGTGTAGCTTTGAAACCAACCCATATTAATACCGGTTTCTAACTGCGGTTGGATGCCAGAAGAACAACGTCTGACGACATAAACGAAAAGGAGGATCAAGATGGCAAAAGGTGTTCTTTATGTAATGACTACAGTTGTGGATGGCTTGATTAAGATCGGTAAAACGGGGTCTTCAAACTTTGAGTCCCGGATGTACACTCTGGAACGTAACGGCTACGCAAATGTGACGGGACTAAAACGCAGGTTTGCGATTGAAGTCGAAGGCTATGACGAGAAGGAAGATCTGCTGGATACCATTTTCGAAAAAAGCAATGTGCCTGGAACCGAGCTGTTTGCGCTTGATGTTAATTTGGTTATTCAGCTGCTTTCTTCCTTTGAAGGGACTGTCATATATCCTATAACAGAGAAAAAGGAACAGATCTTTGTCGAAGCAACCAATAAGGTCGAAAAGCTTGGGGAACCAGACGGAAAGAAATCGAGGCTGCGGTTTTCTGACATAGGAATCCCGATGGGTGCAGAACTGACATACATACATGACAAGTCCGTCAAAGTATATGTGTCCGACGACACCCATGTCGAATACAATGGGGAAGTATGGAGCATGTCCAAATTGGCGCAAGTACTCCTGAAACGGAACAGTCCTGTGCAGGGGACACTGCATTTTGCTTATAAAGGTAAGCGCCTGACAGATCTCAGAGACGAGCTGGAGAATAAATAATGGCAGACAAGTTGTGGAGAGAGAGTATCGACGGGGGCGCAGCTCTCCACGACGATGGACGTCTACACGCACATCCGAGAGGAAAAAAAACGGCGCTTTTCCGACCGGCTTCTGTCTCTCGATATCGATTGAAAAAGGCGGCCCTTGCGGGCCGCCTTTTGACATCATTTTGACATCACTCTTTCGCCACAGTTGGCCGCTGTTCGCCGTCATTCGCCGCTATTCGTTTTCCGGCTGGCCGTTGTCTGCTTCGCTGTTTTTCGGTGTTTCCGCATTTTTCATGTGCAGATATTGTCGGGATAACAAAAATAGGGCCTCGGTCGAAACCGAGGCCCTATGCCGGAGAAGGAGGGATTCGAACCCTCGAACCGCTTTTGACGGTTACACGATTTCCAATCGTGCGCGCTCGACCGGGCTACGCGACTTCTCCACGCATCCGCTCTTTCGAACAGCGAGATTATGATAGCAGATTCCGGCGGCTTTGTCAAGAGCGCGCCGAAATTTTCTCCCGGAAAAGGCGGCGTGCCCCGCGCCCGCCCCCGGCGGCCGCGGACAATTTGCGCCGGCGGGCAAAAAAACCTCTTTACAAATCGCGGACGATGCGGTATAATATTGTCCGTGAAGCTTCACGCGCGCCCGTAGCTCAGCTGGATAGAGTGTCAGACTCCGACTCTGAAGGTCGCAAGTTCGAATCTTGTCGGGCGTATCGCGCCGCCGCGGACCCATCGTCCGCGGCGGTCTTTTCTTTTCCCCTTCGGGGCGCCGCGCCCGCTCCGCCGCCCCCCAACGCCGGACGGGCGGGCTTTGCCCGGCAAAGCCCGCCCGTTTTTTCTTTTGCCCGAAGCGCCCCGCGGCAGCCGCTCAGCAGGAGGCGTTGTACCGGTCGATCAGCTCCGTCACGTATTTGACGCGGTCGATGTTGCCGGTGGACGACATCTCGTCTGAGATGCCGAGGATCAGCTTGCCCGCAAACAGGTCGATCAGCTTTCTGACCTGCTCTTCGATCATCTCGATGGGATAGATCTCGTCGAAGAGGATGGCGGCGATGCCGTCGACCAGTCCCACCTGATCGCCGAGACCCTCTTTGATCTCCTCGATCGTCACGTCCCCCTGCGGCTTCGGCGTCAGAGCCTCGATCCCGTCCAGCCCGGTCTCTTTGGCGTATTTCAGGATCCCCCTGACGTCCCCGTCCCAGTGCGCGAAGGTGTAATAGCTCTTGTCGGGCCGGTGGAGCAGCTCGTTGCGGTGCTGATACTCCGGCAGGACGTACTTTTCGAAAAGGTCCGGCGGCAGGACGCCGCAGTGGATGTTGTCGCCGAAGTTGATCCACTCCAGACAGCTGGTGCGAATCATCTCGATAAAGCGGTCGTGGCTGGCGCGCCGAACCTTGAGATACTCCTCGACCGCGTCCGGCATATCGTAAAGCGCGTAGATCGTGCCCTCGATGCCCATGGTCTCGTGGAAAAGCGCCTGGACGCTGACCCGGGGAAAGAAGATCGAGCCGAGGCCGTTCTCGCCCCACCTGGCATAGATCTCGTCGTACTTCTCCTGGCGCCACTCGAAGCGGCGGTTCGCCTCGATGAACATCTGGACCTCCAGATCCTTCTGGGTCTCGACCCACCACTTTTCGCAATAGGTCCCGTAATTGGACGAGTTCTTCCGCACGACGCAGTCGATGGTCCCCGCGGCCGTCTCGATGAAGCACTGGGTCCTCAGCTCGTCGATCTGCTTTTCATAGGTCCGGACGGACGGATCCTCGATCACGCGGACCGCCTCGTTGTAGTCGTAGATCCGGTTGGAACAGCCCAGCGCCTCGTACAGCCCGCGCAGGTCCAGCCCCGTATAGGGGGCCGGCAGGGGCTCGTGCCGGTACATCCTGTCGTAGTACCAGCACTGGATGCGGGGCTGCCAGAGGACTCTTCCGTTGGCCCGGCCGTGGACGATGTCCCGGTTGAGATCGATGTGGTTGCGCATACGCGGCGCCACTCCTTTCGAAGATCCGACGTTCCTATTTATTATTATAATGGGCGGCGATTTTGTTGTCAATACAAACGATTTCCCGCCGGCCCGCGCCGGAGAGGCCGTCCACCGCCCCTTCCCCGCGCCGCCCGCGGCCGGCCGCGGGCATTTTTTGCCGCTGGCCCGCAAAAGAGTTGCGCCGTCCCCCGTTTTGCGGTATAATGGAAACGATGGCGGCCGGTCTCTCCGGCCCAACGCCCGTTCAGAAGGTTCGGATCCATGCGCACACAGGAGAAAAACACGTCGAAAAAACGCCGGGGGCTTTCCCGCTTCCTCCGCGGCGCGGGGATCGCGCTGCTGGCCGTGGCGCTTCTGCTGGCCGGGGGGCTTGGATTCCTCTCGCTGACGGAATACCGCCCGGCCCCCCGCGAGACCGTCGAGGCGGTCGGGACCGCCGAAGGCGGCCCGGCGCCCGGCGATTCGCTCTCGCTTTTGACCTGGAACATCGGCTACGGCGCGCTGGGCGACAACGCGGACTTTTTCATGGACGGCGGGACCATGGTCAACACCGCCAACGAAGTGCGTCTGGCCCGCAATCTGGACGGGATCCTGGCCGAGCTCGACGCCGTCCGGCCGGATATCCTGTTCCTTCAGGAGATCGACCGTTCGTCGGCCCGCTCGGGCCGGGTCGACGAGCTGGCACGGGTCCGCGCGGCGCTGGGCGGCCGCGTCTCGTCCTTTGCCAACAACTTCAAGGTGGCCTTTCTCCCCTATCCCCTTCCGCCCATCGGCAAGGTGGACTCCGGGATCGCCACGTTCACCGCTTTCCCGGTCTCCGGGGCCGAGCGCGTCCAGCTTCCGATCCCCTTTTCGTGGCCGGTCAGAATGGTCAACCTGAAGCGCTGCGCGCTGGTGTCCCGCGTTCCGCTCCGCGGCACCGACCGGGAGCTGGTGCTGGTCAACCTGCATCTGGATGCCTATGACAGCGGCGAGGGCAAGGCCGCCCAGACCGCGGCGCTGGCCGCGCTTCTGCAGGAAGAAGCGGACAAGGGGAATTACGTCGTGGCCGGCGGGGATTTCAACCAGATCTTCTCCTCGGCGGACACGGGCGCGTATCCGGCCCAGCCGGGCAAATGGACCTCCGGCGAGATCGACGTCTCGCAGTTCCCGGACAGCTGGCAGTTTCTGATGGACGCCGCCGTCCCCAGCTGCCGCAGCCTCGACCGGCCCTATGCCGGCGCGGACCGGGAGAGCTTTCAGTACTATCTCATCGACGGCTTCCTCGTTTCGTCCAACGTCACGGTCGATTCTCTCGCGACGCAGGACCTCGGGTTCGTCGTCTCCGATCACAACCCCGTGCTGCTGCACATCACGCTGAACTGATCCGAAGGGAGGCAGTCCGTATGGACCCTGTCTGGGAAGTGCTTTACGCCGCCGCAAGGGCGGTCCAACACGGCCGGAAGGTCTCAGCCTTCGTCGAGGCGGGCGGCGTGGCCGCCGCGGTCCAGTCCGCCTCTGGCGCGATCTACGTCGGCGTCTGCGTGGACACCTGTTCCTCCCTCGGCGTCTGTGCCGAGCGGAGCGCCATTTTCAGCATGCTGACCCACGGGGAACACGAGCTTCGCCGGGTGGCCGCCGTCATGCCGGACGGCCGCGTGGGCGCCCCCTGCGGCGCCTGCCGCGAGCTGATGGTCCAGCTCATGCCGGAAACGTACCGCTCCGTCGAGATCCTGATGGACCGCCGGGGGCGGACCGCCACGCTGGGCGAGCTCACGCCGGCGTGGTGGATCGGTCCGGCCGACCCGGAGAAGGAGACGGCCCCGTGACGGCGCGCACCCGCTCTCTGGTCAGAGACCATCACGGCGTTCCGACCCTGTTCGTCGACGGCCGGCCCTTCCCTGCGGCGGCCTATATGACCTATCTGCGGGAATACGGACAGTACGAGGCCTTCGCCGCGGCGGGATACCGGCTGTTCTCCCTTCCGGTCCTCTTCGCGGGGCGGTGGATCAGCGCGGCCGAGGGCCTGAAGCCCTTTTGCCGCGGGATCTTCGACGACCGGGACCGCCCCGATTTTTCCGCGCTGGACGGCGCGGTGCGGGACCTTCTCGCCCGCTGTCCCGGCGCGTACCTGCTGCCCCGGCTCAACCTCTCCCTGCCGGAGTGGTGGATCGCGGACCACCCCGACCAGCTCGACGGGACGGGGCGGCGCGAGTCGCTGCTCTCGGACGTGTGGCGCCGGGACGCGGCGCGGCTGTTGGAACAGGTGATCCGCCACATGGAGGACAGCGACTACGCGGACCGGGTGATCGGCTATCACCTGGCCGGAGGAAACACCGAAGAGTGGTTCCATTTCGATCTGAACGCCGGTCTCTCCCCCGCCGCCGAGGCGGGGTTCCGGCGCTTTCTTTCCGCGCGCGGGATGCCGGAGCCGGACCCGCTCCGGCCGGATCCGTCCCCGCTGGCGGGCCCCGGGCC
>JAEERN010000171.1 GCA_016285815.1 Clostridiales bacterium | reverse complement strand
TGGACGCTGCCGCTCTACATCCGCGACGCCGCCGCGCTGGGCAAGGCCAAGGGCATGATCGTCCCCGGCCATTTCGTGCAGGAGGAGGCCGGCATGCGCTGGGCCGAGACCTGGCTGCGCCCGCTGCTGGGCGGCGCGGATCTGCCCATCACCTTCGTCTCCGCCGGCGACATGTGGAGCTATCTGTGATGTACGAGCGCAATTATACCGAGCTGAAGAAAATGCGGGACGAGGGCGCGCTGCTCTGGCCGCCGGAGCGCCACAAAAACGCCGCCGGGGAATACAACCTGGCGGAGAACATGGCCATCTGGAACAAAGCGGTGGCGCGGCTGGAGTCCATCCCGCTCTGGGCACAGGGCGCGCCCGGCTTCGATGACCGCGACCCGCTCCAGATCCAGCCGAACCTGGTCTTCATCCCCGCCCAGGGTGTATCCGGTAAGCGCGGCACGGTCATCGTCGCCCACGGCGGCGCCTTCGTCTGCCACGCCGGACACGAGGGCTTCCACACCGCGCTGCGCTTTGCGGAACTGGGCTTCAACACCGCCGTTCTGACCTATCGCCTGAAGCCCTACACCCGCCGGGACGCCATGGCGGACATGTCCCGCGCGATCCGGCTGCTGCGCGCCCGAAAGAACGAGCTCGGCATCACGGACGCCGTCGCCGTGCTGGGCTTCTCCGCCGGCGGCATGCTGGCCGGGAACTGCGCGACCCACTATGACCGCGGCGACGGCGCCGCCGCCGACCCGGTGGAGCGCTGCTCCAGCCGCCCGGACGCGGCTGTGCTCTGCTACGGCGCCTTCGCCACGGTGGCCTTCCCGGAGGGCATCATGCGCGCCCCCTTCGGCGACGAAGACCGCGCGGAAAAGCTCTATCTCGCCCCGGAAAAGAACATCACGCCGGACACGCCGCCCTTTTTCATCTGGCAGACCATCAGCGACGACCCGCGCAACGCCTTCGTGCTGGGCGCGGCGCTGACCGAGGCGGGCGTCCCCTTCGACCTGCACTGCTTCGAGACGGGGCACCACGGCGTCGGCCTGGCCGACGGACACGACGACATGGGCTTTTATGACGCGCACCTCTGCCGCTGGGCGGAGCTGTGCGCCAGCTGGCTGCAGGTCCACGGCATTTAAGGAGGGCCGCCAAATGAATCCCAATATGAAGATCTTCCACATGCTGTTCCCCGGCGGACTCGACCGGGCGCTGACCCTGAGCTATGACGACGGCGTCGTGCAGGACCGGCGCCTGTCCGAGCTCTGCCGGAGCCGCGGCGTCAAGTGCACCTTCAATCTGAACTCCGGCACCTTGGGCCGCGTCGAGACCGCGACGGCCCCGGGCCGGGAGCCGCTGGACATCTCCTGCGTCACGTCGGAGGAGCTGCAGACCGTCTACGCCGGACACGAGGTGGCCGCCCACGGGCTCTGGCATTCCTCGCTGCCCGATCTCGGCACGCCCGGCGCGATGTATGAGATCATCACCGACCGTGTCAACCTGGAAAAGCTCTCCGGCGGCGCGGTGCAGAGCTTCGCCTACCCCTTCGGGACCTTCAATGAGGACGTGAAGACGCTTCTGCGCCTCGCGGGCTTCCGCAGCGCGCGGACCGTGCGCTCCACCGGCGCGTTCGCGCTGCCGGGGGACTTCCTGGAGTGGGACCCCACCTGCCACCATGACGACCCCCGCCTCATGGAGTTGCTCGAGACCTTCTGCGACGACGCAGCGCCTCGCTTCGGCGGCCCGCGGCTTTTCTACCTCTGGGGCCACGCCTATGAGTTCGACGCTCGCCATAACTGGGACGTCATCGAGCGGTTCTTAGATCGCGCCGCGCCGCTGGGCGGCAAGGTCTGGTTCGCCACCAACGGCGAGATCGTCCGCTACACGGAGGCTTATCGCGCCCTCGTCTGGTCCGCCGACGGCGGCGCCGTCACGAACCCCACGACGACGGCGCTCTGGATCGGCGTCGGACGCGAGGGCGCCGTCGAGGTCCCCGCGGGCGCGACGGTGCGGCTGTTGTAAGCGCCGCGGCAAACCGACGCCCCGTCCTGCCCCGTACAAGGGCAGGACGGGGCGTCGTCCTTTTTTTAGCCTTGTCCCTCTTGACAAATCAAAAAAAGATGCTAAAATAACACTCGTTGCGTAACATCTGTTGCGTAACGAGTGTTTTGAAAGGCGGTTCGTCATGGCCCCGAAGGTGAAGTTTCAAAAGGAAGACATCGTGAACGCCGCGCTGCGCGTCGCCCGGGAGAAGGGGATCGACGCGGTGACGGCGCGGGAGGTCGCCGCG
>JAEERN010000170.1 GCA_016285815.1 Clostridiales bacterium | reverse complement strand
TGCTGGCGCATGTTCTGGATCTTGATGGACGTCAGCGCGCCGTAGGGCAGCGCGCGCTCCAGCACGCTGCCCGGGTTGGTGGTGTGGACGTGGATCTTGATCATGCCCTCGTCGTCCAGCATCACCAGCGAATCGCCGATGCCGGACAGGAAGTCGTGCAGCGGCGCCGAATCCTCGGTCCCCGCGCGCATGATGATGAACTCGGTGCAGTATCCGAACTTGATGTCCTCGGTGTCAAAGGCCTCGAACACGCTGCCGCCGGTCTTGCCCGCTCCGGCGGACTCTTCCGCCGACAGGGTCTCGCCCCGGACAGCGGCCAGCATCCCCTCGAGGATGAAGACGTAGCCCTTGCCGCCGGCGTCCACGACGCCGGCCTTGGCCAGGACCGGGTTCTGGGTCGGGGTCAGGTCCAGCGCGGTCTTCGCCGCCAGGATGACCGCCTCGAAGAACGCCTCGAGACCGCCCTGTCCCGCCGCCGAGGCGGCGGCCTCCGCCGACTTGCGCGCCACGGTGAGGATGGTCCCCTCCGCGGGCTTGTTCACCACGGCGTAGGCCTTTTCCACGCCGGACTTCATGGCCTCGGCGAACTCCGCCTGGCCCACGCTGTCCTTCTCCTTCAAAAACTTCGCCATGCCGCCGAACAGCAGCGACGTGATGACGCCCGAGTTCCCGTGGGACCCCCGAATCAGCAGCGAGGCCGACCGCTCCGCGATCTTGCCGATCCGGTCGGTGTTCATGCTCTCCAGCTCTCTGGCGCAATAGGAAAGCGTCATGGACATATTCGTTCCCGTGTCGCCGTCCGGCACGGGGAAGACGTTCAGCTCGTTCAGCGTCTGTTTCTTCGCGTCGACCATGGCCGCCGCGTTCATCAGCATGGTCCGGTAGACCCTGCCGTCAATTCTCTGATCCACTTCCGGCACAACTCCTACTCTTCCTGAAAACTCATTCGGTCTCTTTGTCCGGCTCCGTGATGGCGTCCACGAAGACGTTGACGTTTCCGACCGGAACGCCGGTCTGCTGCTCGACGACGTATCGGACCTCGTTCATCGTCGAAAGCGCGATCGTTCTCATGTTCACGCCGTGGTCCACGGCGATGTGAAGCTCAATATCCACGCGCCCTTTCACCGGCGTGACCTTGACGCCCTTGTGAAAGCTCTCGCCCCGCAGGAGCGTCACGATCCCGTCGCCCAGATTGCGGACGGTCATCCCCTTGACGCCCATGCAGTTCAGCGCGGCATAGCCGGCGATGATGGCGATGACGGCGTTATCGACCTCGATGCAGCCTTTCTTGTTGAGGAACTTCATGGCTCTGCCTCCGTTTCAATATCTGCGCCGCGCAGCCGGTCCGCCCTTCGCCCCGCGAAAAGCGGGGAAGAGCCCGTGTCCGGCCGCGCCGGTCTCCCGGCAGCTTCTCTATTATACATCCCTTCGGCCGAGAATTCAAGGATTATTTGTGACGGCTCAATCGTTTTTCCGTCTTCCCGCCACGGCGAAGCACACGCCGAAGCCCACCAGGATCCCCAGGATCCCCGCCGCGATCAGCATCCAGAGCGGGAAGCTGCAGGAAAGCAGGCCGTCCGCCCCGGTGCGTTCGGCGGCGGTCCCGGCGGTGGTCTCCGGCGGAGGGGTGGTCGCCTCGGTGGTGGGTTCGGCGGTGGTCTCCGGCGGGGTCGTCGCCTCGGTGGTGGGCTCCGTGGTGGTCTCCGGCGGCTCGGTGGTAGTCTCCGGCGGCTCGGTGGTGGTCTCCGGCGGTTCGGTGGTGGTCTCCTCGGTGGTGGACTCCGTGGGGCCCGTGAACCGCGGCATGCGCCACACGTTGATGTAGTACAGTTTTTCCGTCTCGCCGTCCTCGGCGACGCTGCGCACCTCGACGCGGGTCTCGCCCACTTCCAGCTCCAGCCCGTCGATGTCCTCCGCCCCCTCGGCCAGCGCGTCCCGCGCCTTGGCCGAGACGGACAGGACGTCCGCCTCGAAGGGCAGATACAGGGCGTACTCCGTGATCTCCGGGTCGAAGGCCGGGCTCAGCATCCCGACGCTGACGGACAGCTCGGCCAGCGCCGCGTCGTCCGACGGGACGTAGTACGGGTCCTGCTGGCGCGTCACGGCCACGGTATACGTCTTTTGGGCGCCGTTGGCCGCGGTGACCGTCACGTAGACGTAGTTGGTCCCGACGGCCAGCCAGTTGTTGCCGCTCACGGTATAGGACGCGCCGCCGTCCGCCGTGGAGGCCGAAACGGAGACCGAGTCCGTGGAAAAGGGCACCGTGGCGGCGTACCACGTGGTCCCCGCCGAAAAGGCCGGCGAGATCGACGCGCCGCTCAGCGACAGCGAAGCCAGATCGCAGTTGGACGAGAGCGGCGCGGCCACGGTGACGGAGTATCCGCTGGACGATGCCGACGCGTCGGCGGTCCCGTCGCTGGCGGTGACGCCGCTGGGCGTCACCCGCACCGCGGTCCCCGCCGGGGCGGAGCCGGAAACGGTGAACGCCACGTAGAAGATGGTGGTCCCGCCCTTGATGGGCTTGGTCTGGTTGTCGTCGTACCCCAAAAACGAAACGGTCCCGCCGCCGCCGGACACCGTGAAGGACCAGCCGGACGGCGTGCCGCTGTATCCGGCATAGGTCAGGACGCCCGTGTCGTAGCTCAGCGCGCCCTGGACGGCGTACAGCCCCGAGCCGCTCATGTTGACGGCCAGCGTGATGGTGTTGCCCGCGCGGACGGTGGACGGCCCGGACACGCTGATCGAGGCCGAGACCGCGCCCACGGGCGCGGCGGCCATCAGCGCCGCCGACAGCGTCAGAACCAGCGCGCAGAGGATGCCGATGAATCTTCTCATGTCTTTTTCCCCAAAACCGTCATCTCTGTCAGACCTTCCGGCCCGTCAGGGTCAGATTGCCCAGCAGATAGGATTTCATGTTGACAAAGTCGGTCAGCGAGAACTGTCCGTCCCCGTTCAGGTCGCCGGCCAGCAGCTTCACGCCCGAGAGCTTCGCGGTCCCCAGCAGATGGGACTTCATCTGGACGAAGTCGGTCAGCGTGGCCTTCCCGTCCCCGTTCACGTCACCGGTGACCACCAGCGAGACGGACCGGACGGTCTTGCCGTCCACCACCAGAGCGACCTTCCACCCCGTGCCCACGGCCGCGTCGGCCGCGGCCTCCGCGCCGGAGGCGTCGAAGACCTTCACGTAGGCCGGATAGTCCATCCCGGCGATCAGCTTGGCCGCCGTCAGACCGGCCGCCGCGCCGGACAGGCGTCCGGCGTCCGTGTCCACCCGGTATACCGACGAGGTCAGCGCCGCGCGGACGGAGGTCCGCACCGCCAGCGCCCGGCTGGAGCCGCTGGCGGAAGACGTGGCCGTCTCCGCCCGCCGCATGTAAAAGCGATACGACGTGTTCTCGTCCAGTCCCTTGAACACGGGGCTGGTCTGCCACTTCCCGTCGGCGCCCAGGCGGTATTCCATCCCCTCCACGGCGGTCAGCGTGACGCGGTCATAGCTCACCTTCGCGGCGGTGGGTGCCTCGGGCGCATCCTCGGCGGCCTTGGCCACCGTCGCCGCTCTGGTCGACGCGCTGCCGCAGCCCTCGCCCGAGGCGACGACCGTCAGCGTCAGCTCTTTGCCGATGTCCTCCGCGCCCACCGTATAGGTCTCCTCCCGCGAGACGGTCTCGCCGTCCAGCGTCCAGAGATACGACAGCTCGCCGCGGTACGACAGCCGGGACAGGTCCGCCCCCAGCGTCTCGCCGTAGCGGGCGTCTCCGTCCAGCATCACCTTCCCCGTGACGGGGACCTTGAAGCTCACGCGCCCGGTGACCAGCACCGTGGCGCCGGAGGAGGAAAAGCTCATGCTGCCCTTTTCGGTCACCACGGCGTAGCCCCCCGCGGCCAGCGAGGCCGAAGCCCGCTCCTTCCGGCCGAACACGTCGATCAGCGTGCCGCCGTCGGCCGAGGCGGCCTTCACCGTTCCGTCCAGCACGGTGACCGTGGCCCCCGGCGCGGCCAGAACGGCCCAGTCGTCGCCCAGGACGACGCGCCGCTGCGCGGAGATCGAGGGGACCGTCACCGCGTCCCCCACCGAGCCGGCCAGCTCGCCCGCCGCCCGGTCCGCCAGGTCCTCCAGCGAGATCGAGGCCACGGCTTCCCGCCCCGCCTTTTTCAGCTGGGACGGGCGCTTTTCCGTATCCAGCGCCGCTTCCGCCCGGTCCGCCATGTACTCCTTCAGGCGCGGCAGCAGCTGTTTCCTCACGTAGGAATAGGTGATCAGAGGGTCCGCCGCCGTACCGGCGTCCGCCGCGGACGCAAGGCCCGCGCCGCCGAAGACCAGCAGCATCCCCACCGCCAGCGCGGCGATCCAGAACCGTCTCACCCGGCCGGTCATCCGGCGCACCTCCCCTCCGTTTTGCCGCGTTCCGGGGCGCAGAGCGCCCCGCTTCGCCGTCTCATTTTATCACAGCGGCGCCGCTTTTGTCAATACACGGCGCCCTTTCCGGCGTTTTCAACGGGCTGTTCCGCGCAAATTTTACATCTTTGATACATTTTTCCGGCCTTTTCCCGCGTTTTCTCTCCCGTCGTGAAAAACGTCCCGCCGCCCGAAAAAACCTTTGCAGACCCGCGCCGCTTGTGCTATACTTATAAAAAGGAAAGACCCTGATCGGAAACGGAGGATCCCGCCATGGCGTTTCGCCTTCTCGAGCCCGCCGACCTCGGCGGCAACTTTTTTCGCCTGTTCGGCGAAGACTGGGCCCTGCTCTCTGCGGGCGGGCCGGACGACTACAACATGATGACCGTCAGCTGGGGACAGACCGGCGTGCTCTGGAACCGGCCCGTGGCCACGGTCTACGCGCGCCCCCAGCGGTACACCAAGCGCTTTCTGGACGCCGGCGACGTCTTCGCCCTCTCCTTCTTCGGCGAAGAGAGCCGCGCTGCGCTGAAGTTCTGCGGCTCGGCCAGCGGCCGGACCTCGGACAAAAAGCACGTGCCCGGCCTGACCCCGGCGTTCCGCGACGGCGCCGTCGTCTTTGAAGAGGCGCGGCTCGTCCTGATCTGCCGCACGCTCTACCGGGCGCCGCTGCTGGCCGAGGGCTTCACGGACCCCGCCGTGCCGGCGGCCTGCTATCCCGCGGGCGACTATCACACCGCCTACACCGGCGAGATCGTCAAGGTCCTCGCGGGGTGATCTGACGCGGACATCCTTGCGGAAGGGAGGCGGAGCCCACGGAACCCGCCGTGCGCAAAAACGATTTCAGCCGGGGCAGCGTGCGCCGGGGCATCACCCGTCTGGCTCTGCCCCTGATCGCGGCCCAGCTCGTCAACGTCCTGTACAACATCACCGACCGCATCTTCATCAGCCGCATCCCCGAGGTGGGCGATCTGGCCCTGACGGGGGTGGGCGTCACCTTTCCTCTGCTGATGATCGTCTCGGCCTTCAGCGTGCTGTGCGGACAGGGCGGCGCGCCGCTCTGCTCCATCGCCCGGGGCGAGGGGGACGACGCGCGCGCCGAGCGCATCCTCGGCAACGCCTTCACCATGCTGCTGTTCTGCGGCGCGCTGGCCACGGCCGTCGGTCTGGCCGTCAAGCGGCCGCTGCTGCTGCTCTTCGGCGCCAGCGCGGCGACGCTGCCCTACGCCGACGGGTACATCACGGTCTATCTGCTGGGCAGCGTGCTGGTGATGATCAGCCTCGGCATGAACTATTACATCAACGCCCAGGGCTTCGCCCGGGTGGGCATGGTCAGCGTCGTCATCGGCGCGGCGGCCAACATCGCGCTGGACCCGCTGTTCCTCTTCGTGCTGGGCTGGGGCGTCCGCGGCGCCGCCGCGGCCACGGTCCTGTCCCAGGCGCTCTCCGCGGCCTGGGTGCTGTTCTTCCTCTTCGGAAAGCGCGCCATCCTGCGGCTTCGGTTCAAAAACATGGTCCCCGACCCGCGGCTGGTCTGGAGGATCGCCTCGCTGGGGTTTTCCAGCTTCTGCATGAAGCTCACGGCCAGCGCCGTCAATCTGGTGTGCAACGCCGCGCTCCAGGCCTGGGGCGGCGACAGCTACGTGGAGATCATGACCATCGTGAACTCCGTCCGCGAGATGATCATGCTGCCCTTCGGCGGCTTCACGGACGGGGCCCAGCCCGTCACGGGCTTCAACTACGGCGCGGGGCAGTACAGCCGCGTCCGCGCCTGCATCCGGTTCGTCACGCTGGTCTGCGCGGTCTACGCCGCGGCCAGCTGGGCCGCGGTCATGCTGTTCCCCGGGGCGCTGGTCCGCATCTTCGACGGCGGCGCGGAGATCGTGGACGCCGGGGCCCGGGCCCTTCGCATCTACTACGCCGTCCATTGGATCATGTGCCTGCAGATGGTGGGCCAAAGCACCTTCGTGGCGCTGGGCAAGGCGCGCCAGGCGGTGTTCTTCACGCTGCTGCGCAAGATCTTCATCGTCGTGCCGCTGGCGCTGATCCTGCCCGGGCTTTTCGGCCTCGGCACGGACGGCGTCTTCCTGGCCGAACCCATCTCCGACTTCGTCAGCGCCACGGCCTGCTATCTGACGCTGGTGCTGACCGTTCTCCGCCGTCTGCCGCGGGAGGACCGGGCCCTTCCCGCTCCCCCGTCCGGCCGGTCCTGATCCGGCCTGAGCGGCCATTCTTTCCGACAGGAGCCCATCTATGACTGAGACCCGCATCGAACACGACTCTCTGGGCGAGATCGCCGTCCCGGCGGACCGCCTCTGGGGCGCCCAGACCCAGCGCAGTCTGGAAAACTTTCCCATCGGCCGGGAGAAGATGCCGCCGGAGATCCTGCGCGCCTTCGCCCTTTTGAAGCGGGCGGCGGCCGACGCCAACGCCGCGCTGGTCCCGGCGCGCATGACCGAAGAAAAACGAGCGGCCGTCGCCGCCGCCTGCGGCGGGATCCTGGACGGGAGCCTCGCCCCGGAGTTTCCCCTGTCGGTCTGGCAGACCGGCTCGGGGACCCAGACCAACATGAACGTGAACGAGGTCGTCGCCAACCGCGGCAACGCGCTGGCGGGCCGGCGGCTCCTCCACCCCAACGACGACGTCAATATGTCCCAGAGCTCCAACGACACCTTCCCCACGGCCATGCACATTGCCGCGGCGGAGGCGCTGGAGCGCAGCCTGTTCCCCGCGGTCGACGGCCTGATCCGCACTTTCCTGCGGCTGGAGGAGGAGAACCGGGGCGTCGTCAAGCTGGGCCGCACCCACCTGCAGGACGCGGTCCCCATCGCCTTTTCCCAGGAGATCTCGGGCTGGCGCGGCATGCTGGAGCAGGGCCGGGACCAGCTCCGCGCCGCGCAGAAGGGGCTTTGCCGTCTGGCTGTGGGCGGGACCGCCGTGGGGACCGGGCTGAACGCGCCCAAGGGCTTCGGCGCGCTGGTCTGCGGGGCGCTCCGGCGCGAGACGGGCCTTCCCTTCGAAGAGGACCCCAACAAGTTCCACGCTCTCACCTCGGCGGACGGGCTCGTCTTCGCCCACGGCGCCGTCAAGGCCCTGGCCGCCGACCTGATGAAGATCGCCAACGACGTGCGCTGGCTGGCCTCGGGCCCCCGCTGCGGTCTGGGCGAGATCTCCATCCCCGCCAACGAGCCCGGCTCGTCCATCATGCCGGGCAAGGTCAACCCCACCCAGTGCGAAGCCCTCACCATGGTGGCCGTCCAGGTCATGGGGAACGACGCCGCCATCGGCTTCGCCGCGTCCCAGGGGAACTTCCAGCTGAACGTCTTCCTGCCCGTCATGGCCTACGACTTCCTGCAGTCCGTCCGCCTGCTGGGAGACGCGGTCCGCTCCTTCGACCGGCGCTGTGCCGCCGGGATCCGGGCCAACCGGGACAAGATGGACGAAAACCTGCGGCGCTCGCTCATGCTGGTCACCGCGCTGAGCCCGCGCATCGGCTATGAGAACGCCGCGGCGGCGGCCCAAAAGGCCCACCGCGAGGGCCTCTCCCTGCGGGAGGCCTGTCTGGCGCTGGGCCTGCTCACCGGCGAGGAGTTCGACGCCTGCCTCCGCCCGGAGGACATGATCTGACTTTGAGGAAAGAGGACCTTCTTCTATGGATATTCGGGAAGAGTCGCTGAAGCGGCACTATGCGTGGAAGGGCAAGATCGAGGTGATCTCCCGCGCGCGGATCGACACCCGCGAGGAGCTCTCGCTGGCCTATACGCCCGGCGTGGCCGAGCCCTGTCTGGCCATCCGCCGGGACCCGGAGCTGTCCTTCGCGCTGACCCGCCGGGCCAACCTGGTGGCCGTCGTCACCGACGGCACCGCCGTGCTGGGACTGGGCGACATCGGCCCCGAGGCCGGCATGCCCGTGATGGAGGGGAAGTGCGCCCTGTTCAAGGAGTTCGCCGGCGTGGACGCTTTCCCGCTCTGCATCCGGAGCCAGGACACGGACGAGATCGTCCGCACGGTCGCGCTGCTGGCCGGCTCCTTCGGCGGGATCAACCTCGAGGACATCGCCGCGCCGCGCTGCTTCGAGATCGAGCGGCGGCTTCAGGAGCTGTGCGACATCCCGGTCTTCCACGACGACCAGCACGGCACGGCCGTGGTGGTGGCCGCCGCGCTGCTCAACGCCCTTCGGGTCGTCGGCAAGACGCTGGCGAACGCGGAGATCGTCGTCAACGGCGCCGGCGCAGCCGGATCGGCCATCGGCCGCCACCTGCTGCGGCTGGGAGCCCGTCATGTGACCATGGCGGACCGCTTCGGCATCCTCTGCGAGGGGGATCCGTCTCTCAGCCCGGCCCACGCCGAGCTGGCCGCCGTGACCAACCGGTCCCGCCGGACCGGAACGCTGGCCGACGCGCTGCGCGGGGCGGACGTCTTCATCGGCGTCTCGGCGCCCGGCGTCGTCTCGGCGGAGATGGTGGCCTCCATGGCCCCCGGGGCCGTGGTCTTCCCCATGGCCAACCCCACGCCGGAGATCCTGCCGGACGAGGCCCTGCGCGCCGGCGCGGCCGTGGTCGGTACGGGCCGCTCGGACTATCCCAACCAGATCAACAACGTGCTGGCCTTTCCCGGCATCTTCCGCGGCGCGCTGGACTGCCGGGCGCGGCGCATCAACGAGGAGATGAAGATCGCCGCCTCCCGCGCGCTGGCGGACATGCTGCCCCCCGCCCGGCTGCGGCGCGACAACGTCATCGTCTCCGCGCTGGACAAGCGCGTGGTCCCCGCCGTGGCCGCCGCCGTGGCGGAAGCCGCCCGCCGGACCGGCGCCGCCCGGCTGTAATGGCACCCGCGCCGGCAGCGGACGGACGAAGGAGGGACGAGCGGTGAAGCATCCGGACAAATGGCGGGAAACCGTCGACCCTTTCTCGCTTCCCTACAAGGCCTTCCGGCCGGTGGAAATACTCGGCTATCCGCACGCCGGCAACGACGTGTTCCATGTCCGGGGCGTCTGGGAAGGCAAAGAAGTCCGGGCCTACGTCAAGGCGGCAAGACAGAAGGGGGCGGCGATCGAAAACGAGGCGGCGATCCTGTCGCAGCTCCGTTCGCCGGTCTATCCCGCAGTCATCGATCACGGGTCTGCCGGAACGCCTTTTTCCGTGACGCTGGAGCTGCCGGGCGAACGGCTGTCGGCCATCGTGGGCGAAAACGAAACGCTGGAGTCCCTCGGCTTTATGGAAGAATACGGCGCGGCGCTGGCGAAACTCCACCAGCTTCGCCTATCCGCGGAGCCGGTCAGGGATCGCCGGTTTTTCCATGCGCCGCCGGACGAACTCCTGGAATCCCTGGGGCTGGCGGGATGCAAGGGCTTTTTTGCGGATCCGCCCGGAGACGCCGTCCGATGCTTCTGCCACGGGGATTTCCACTACGCGAACATCCTGTGGGACAGACATCATATCAGCGCTATCCTGGACTTTGAGCTTGCAGGCTACGGAAACCGTGATTTTGACATCGCGTGGGCCATGTTCCGGCGGCCGGGACAGAGCTTCATGAAAACGGAGGCGGAGCGGGAGGCGTTCCTGCGCGGCTATCGGCGGATCGCTCCCTGCGACAGAAAGGCGATCCGGTATTACACGGCTCAGTGCTATGTTTACTTCCTGCAATTCAGCGGAGACGATACAGAGTACTGTGATTTCGTCCGCAGCCGGTTAAAAAAGCTGCTTTGAGAAGGGACCGGAGGCGCTGGGAAACGGGCCGGAAAGCGGGGCCCGGACCCGGCGCCCGATCCGGACGGTACAGCCGAAGGCGCCGCAGACCGTTTCGGTCTGCGGCGCCTTCGGTTTTTCGCACCGGCCCGCGGCCGCCCCGTGAGGCGGCGCGGCCCGCGCGGCGCTTTTTGTTTTCTCTTTGGTCTTTCCGCCGGGCCCGGGCATCAGCGTCTTTTCAGAAGGCCGCGGATCAAAGCGCGCCGGACCCGGCCCGGCAGGGCGTCCAGCAACAGCAGCAGCGGGTTCCGGTTGACGGCATAGACGTCCCGCGGGCGGCGGCTCTCCAGCGCGCGCGCCGCCAGCTCCGCCACCCGCTCGGGCGGGATCTTCCGCGCCTCCACCCGGGCGACGATCCGCCGGAACCGCTCCGCGTCGGGCGCGTAGTGCGCCGTGTTCCGGCAGAACGCGTCCAGCCGCTCTGTGGAGACGTCCAGCAGCGGCGTGTCCACGGCGCCGGGCCGCAGCACGATCACGCGGAAGCCCAACAGCTGGAGCTCCATGCGCAGCGCCGCGGCGTACCGGTCCAGTGCCGCCTTGGTGACCGCGTAGATCCCCGTGAAGGGCAGCGGATCCAGCGGCGCCAGCTCGCTGGTGGTCACGAGGATCCGCGCCCCCGGCGCCAGCAGAGGCAGAAAGGCCCGGTCGACGCGATAGGCCGCGTACAGGTTGACCTGAAAGATCCGGTCCCAGTCGGCCTCTTCCATCTCCACCAGCGAAGCCAGATCGTAAAGCCCCGCCATGTGGACGATCCCGTTCAGACGGACGCCCCGCTCGCTCAGCTGTCCGGCCGCGCGCCGCACCGCCGCGGGATCGGTCAGGTCGGCCGGCAGGAATTCCAGCCCTTCCAGCGGCTCCGGGGCTCGCCGGTCGAGACCGTAGACCGCGTATCCGCTCCGCAGCAGGCGCTTCGCCGCGGCAAAGCCCATCCCTCCGGCCGCGCCGGTGATCAGGACCGCTTTCTCCCCGGCCGCCGCGCCTCGTTTTCCCACCGCCCCTTACTCCTTTCTGCGGCCCTGGGTCATGGCCAGGTTGGCGTAAGAGTGCTCGTCCCTGCCTTCAAGGTCCGCGATCCACAGGCGGCGCATCTTCTCATAGACCGCCGGATCGATCGCGGGCGTGCCCCGCGAGGTCGTCGGCAAAAGGGCGTCGCCCGCGGTCTTCGGGTCGGTGCACGCCGTGTCGCCGCGCCACTTCTCCCGCTCCTCCTTCCGGCGAAGGTCCGGGATCTGCATGGGGATCCCCCCGGCGAGGATCGAGCGGTACGCGAACAGCCCCGGCAGGAACATATCCAGCGCCTCATAGACGTCGATGACGTCCGCGTCGGCGTCCCCGAGGATCCGGCGCACGAAGTTGAGCATGGTGTAATAGTCCGAACCGCCGTGGCCGAAGGCGGCGCTGTCCTTTTCGCCCTCCTCCCCGGGCCGGCAGCTGACGACCGCGCGGGACGCGTATTCGCCGGAATACTCGTCCGCGTTGACGAACAGGCGCTCGACCCCTTCGCCCGCGTCCTCCCGGGCGGATTCCATCCTGCCGTGAGAGCCGTAGACCGTGTACCAGATCGAGTTTTTGTACAGCCCGCCGTGGATGCTCTTGACGATCCCGCCGTTCTCCAGCGTGACCAGCTCGATCCCGAAGGCGCCCGATTTGGAGCCCGTCCGCAGGTTACGCTCCGTCTTCGTCCCCTCGAGGCCGATAACGGAGACCGGCCGCAGACCGGTGATGTGGATCAGCGGCCCCAGCGAGTGGGTGCAGTAGAACGTCGAGTACATGTTGTTGCGCCAGTGGTCCTCTTCCCCGTACGTGATGCTCGGCCAGATGGACTCGCAGTTGTGGATGTATTCCCCTTCCCCATACTCGAACTCGCCGATCTTCCCCTGGCGGTAGAGGCGCCGCATGGCGCAGGGCGCCGGCATATAGCAGTAATTCTCGCCGTAGGCATAGATCTTTCCGGTCTCCTCCACGGTCTCGATCAGCTCTACCGCCTCTTTCATGGTCTGGACGGGAAGGACCTCGGAAAAGACGTGCTTGCCCGCCCGCATGGCCCTGATCGCGAACGGGGCGTGCTCGTTGGCATAGTTGGCCAGCACGACGGCGTCCATGTCGTGTTGGATAAAGTCTTCGAAATCCGTGTAATACGTGATGTCCGGGTCGTTCAGCGCGGCCTTCTGCCGCTCGAGGCCCTCCCGCCACTTGTCACAGATGGCGACCACCTTCGCGTTGTCCGCGCTTTCGCAATAGTTGATCATGCTCGTGCCGCGGTAGGCCCCCATGACGCCGATCCTGACTATTTCCATGTCCGTTCCTCCCCTTTTTCGGCGGCGGTCCCGCCGGCTTTATTTCAGATACGTCTCCGCACAGCGGAAGAAGAGCCGCATGAGCCGCGCCATGGCCGCCCCGTCCTCGCACCCGTGCCCCGAGTCCGGGAAAGAGACGAAGGTGTGCTCCACGCCGCACTCCGTCAGCTTCGCGTCGAGGTCCAGCGCGTTCCGGTACGGCACGATCTCGTCCCGCTCGCCGTGCCCGAAGACGGTGGGGACCGTGTCCCGGCCGACGAAGCGAAGGGGCGAGACCCGCCTCAGCGCTTCGGCGGCGGCCCCCGGCCCGGGAGACGGGATCCCGCAGCCGGCCCCGAACCCGAGGATCCGGGGAAAATACTCCGGCCCGGCGCTCCGCGCGATCAGGTTCTCTCCGGAAAAGTAAAAGCCGTCCTCCAGATCCGTCGGGCCGCAGAGCGAAACGACGCAGACGGGCCGCACGGGGGCCTCGTCCCTTCTGGCATAGGCGTAGAGCAGGGACAGGTGGCCGCCCGCCGAGATCCCCGTCAGAAGCACCCGGTCGAAGTCGACGCCGCAGGTCTTCCCCGTCTCTTTGACGGCGGCCAGCGCCGCCGAGATGTCGTCCAGCTGGTCGCGGAAGCTGACCGTTTCGGAGACGTAGCGGTAATTGAGACAGGCGGCGGCCAGACCGTGCTCCTCGCTCACCTGCGTCAGCGAGCCGGTATACTCGTCCTTGCTGCCCTCGGTCCATCCCCCGCCGTGGATGCAGAGCACGAGCCCCGCGCGGCCGGCGGCGCTGCGGGGGATCACAAGGTCAAACGTCTGGCGGGGATCCCGCCGATCGGTGTAAAACCGGTCGTAAAAGCACCGGCTCCGGTCGGGAGCTGTCACGGCTCCACCCTCCTCTTCTCTCCGGCCGGACCGCTCCGTCCGGCCGTCTCCGCGCGGCGGGCCCCGCCGCGGTCCGGCCTCAAATACCGAAATGGATGACGTATCGCCCCTCGCGCCGGGCCCGGTCGAGCAGCGCCGCCAGCGCGGACAGCTTCGGTTCGCCCTCCAGCGCGTCCGCGAACTCCGCCAGCGACTCCGGCGGGATCAGCGTGACGCCGCAGTAAGCCAGCCCCCGGCCGGGGCGGTCTGGCGTGTGCCAAAAGCACGCGAGCCCGTCCAGCCGCGGCAGCCGCGGCAGAAGGTCGTCGTCTTCGACCGGGATACAGCCGTATCGCTCCGGCTCGTACTCGTCGTATCTCGTCCCGGGGCCCGGCGGCGCGGGCATGATCCCGAACTCGTGTCTCGGCATCCCGATCCCTCCGGTCCCGTCAGTCTTCCGCCGGGCGCCGTCTCGCTTTGTAGAGGACCAGCTCCGGATCGGTCCCGCCCGCCCCGTAGGTGCAGACCAGCAGGAACGCCTCGCCGGCGAGAACGCCGAACCGGCGGTCCCCGCCGCACGGCGCGGCGAGCTCTGCTCCCAGATAGGTGGCCTCGTCGTCCAAAAAGCGCGCCGTCCCGCCGCCGGGAAGGGGATAGGCCAGGTTGACGTCCCGCCCCACAAGGGCGTTCAGCCGCTCGACCCGGGGCATCCCCTCCACGCCGAGGGCGTTGAGCTCCTCGACCAGCCGGCGCTTGAGCGCCTCGAACCGCCCGCCGTCGCCGAGCTCTCCGCGGCGCTTCCAGTAATCCAGCCCGGGCAGCGTCTGCTTCAGCCACGCGCGCGCCTGCTCCTCGGAGAAGCCCTCGCCCGCCATGTGTCCGGCGCAGACGTCGATCAGCTCGTCCATGTCGCCATAGGTGTACGTCCCGTCGGCGTAGCACCACCGGCAGTAGTCCTCGTTGAGGCTTCCGTCCCGGTTCCGGCCGAGAAGCCCGTCCTCCAGCGGCATCCCGCAGCACTGGCAGATCAGCCGCCGCGGCGAGCCCAGCAGGGTGTTGATGGAGACGCCGAACAGCCCGGACAGCAGCTTCAGCGTCTCGGTGTTCGGCACGGTCTCGCCGTTTTCCCAGCGGGAGACCGCCTGTCTGGTCACGAAGACCTTTTCCGCCAGCTCGTCCTGAGACAGGCCGCGCTTCGTTCTGAGTCCGCGCAGGACTTCTTTGGGTTCCATAGAAAACACCTCCCCGGGACTATGATACCACCGGCGCGGGGGCAGGGCAAGCAACCCGCCGTTTCCCCCGCTCTGCGGGGCCCTTACGGAAAGAAGCGCGATTTGAGAGACAAATCACGCTTCTTTCACCCATGGGAGCGGGTGGATTCGAACCACCGTAGTCAGTGACAACAGATTTACAGTCTGCCCCCTTTGGCCGCTCGGGAACACTCCCCTATCCAATTATCCCGCCGGGCGCCGGCCCCCAGCGAAAGCTGGTAGACGGACTTGAACCCCCGACCTGCTGATTACAAATCAGCTGCTCTACCGACTGAGCTATACCAGCGAGCGTCTGTCGACAATCAGCATGTGATATTATAGCAAACGCCTCTGCGTTTGTCAAGACCCGCCCGGGAAAATAATTTTGCCTTTTTTCCCTTACGCTTCCGGCCCGATGAAGGAAAACCCGAACCCCTGGAACAGACCGCACTCGATGACACCGGGAACGGCCTTGATCTCCTTTTCCAGCCCGTCCCGGACGGCGGCGAACCGACAGTCCAGGATCACGTTGCCGAACTCCGTCACCGCGGGGCCGTCCTTGCCCACCGCGGGACGAAGCACGACCTCCTCCGCGCCGAGACCGGCCAGCGCCTTCTGCGCCAGACGGACCGCCGCGGGGAACACCTCGACCGGCAGCTTGCGCCCGGACAGGCTCTCCACGAACTTTCCCTTTCCCGCCAGCAAAAAGCGCTTTTCACAGGACGCGATGATCAGCTTTTCCATGAACAGACCGCCGCCGCGGCCCTTGATGACGTCTCCGTTGCAGGCGATGGCGTCCGCCCCGTCGAAGCACCAGTCCGGCCGGATGCTCTCCAGCCCCGTACAGGGCACCCCCAGCGACGCGCACGCCAGCCGGATCTCCATGGCGGCGGGGACCACCGTCACGCGCAACCCCTCGTTCTTCACCCGGTCGGCCAGCTTGACCAGCCCCAGATACGAAGAGGACCCCGTCCCCACGCCGATGACGTCCCCGTCGGAGGCAAGCGCCGCCGCCCGGACGCCGAGAGCCGCTTTTTCCTCGTAAGAGTCTATGGTCTTCTGCCAGACATACCCTTTTTCGTCCGCTCCGTCCCAGCGCATGGTCCTTTCCTCCCCCGTGATCTCTTCGTTTATTATATACCTTTTTTCGCCCCCCGTCAAGCGCTCTCCGCCCCGAACGGGCGGCTCGGCCCCGTCAAAAAACTTCCCCGCCGCCGCCCGTAATTTGTATAACTTTTTATATAATTCGCTTGACAAACTTTGTATGGTGTGGTATACTGTAGCCACACCGAAAGGAGAGACCGAACCATGGACAAGAGCATGTACAGCCTGATGCTGATGGACGACGTGGTCGCCCAGATCGACCGGCTGGCGCTGCGCGGCGGGATGAGCCGAAGCGCGCTGGTCAACCGGATCCTCGCCGACTACGTCTCGATGATCACGCCGGAAAAGCGGATCGACAGCATTTTCCGGCGCGTCGAGGATCTGCTCTCCGCCGAGGGCGAGCTGGTCCCCTTCTTCACGCCGAACCGGACCACCATGTCGATGAAATCCAGTCTGGAATACAAATACCGGCCCACCATCCGCTACGAGGTCCAGCTTTACCGGGACCAGGGCGCGGCCTTCGGCGAGCTGACGGCCACGTTCCGCACCCAGTCGCGGGCGCTGCTGGACGCCACCGAGCGCTTCTTCCGCTTCTGGAAACGTCTGGAGGACGCCTATCTCCCCCGCTCGTTCCCGGAGATCCGGCCGCAGTACGCCATGAGCGACGGCAAGCTGATCCGAAGCCTTTCCCTGCGGCGGGACCGCGACTATACCGCCGAACAGCTGGCCGCGGGCATCTCGGACTACGTCCGCCTGTTCGACGCCCAGCTCAAGGGCTTCATCAACGGCCGCCTGACGCCGGCCGCCATCGAAGAGGCCTATGCCGCCTATATCGCCTCCGACCCCGCGGTCCTCTGAGCCGCGGACAAAATCCATCCGAAACGAGATGATCTCATGAACACCGAAAAACTGACGCAAAAATCTCTCGAGGCCATCCGCAGCGCCCAGAACATCGCCGTGGAGAACCAGAATTTCCAGATCACGCCGGAGCACCTGTTCTACGCGCTGGCCGACCAGGAGGGCGGCCTCGTGGGGTCCCTGCTGGCCAAGATGGGCGTGGACGTGAACGCGCTGCTGGCCGCGCTGGACGCCGAGATCGACGCGATCCCCGCCGTCACCGGCGCGGGCCGCGAGCCGGACAAGGTCTATGTCGCGCCCGAGACCGACCGGATCCTGTCCGCCGCCGAGGCGCTGGCCAAGAAGCAAAAGGACGAATACGTCTCCGTCGAGCATCTGGCCGAGGCGGTCCTCGAGGCGCCGACGCCGGCGCTGTCGCGCCTGTTCCGGCGCTTCGGCGTCGACCGCGAGGGCTTCCGCAAGGCGCTGGCGGCGGTGAAGAGCGCGCCGGTCACCAGCGACAACCCGGAAGAGACCTACGACGCGCTGTCCAAATACGGCGCGGATCTGGTCCAGCGGGCCCGCGAGCAGAAGCTGGACCCGGTCATCGGCCGGGACGCGGAGATCCGGAACGTCATCCGCATCCTGTCGCGCAAGCGCAAGAACAACCCGGTGCTGATCGGCGAGCCGGGCGTCGGCAAGACGGCCATCGTCGAGGGCCTCGCCCAGCGCATCCTGCGGGGCGACGTGCCCGAGGGCCTGCGGGACAAGACGGTCTTCTCGCTGGACATGGGCGCGCTGATCGCCGGGGCCAAGTTCCGCGGCGAGTTCGAAGAGCGCCTCAAGGCCGTTCTGAACGAGGTCAAGAAGAGCGAGGGGCGCGTGATCCTGTTCATCGACGAGCTGCACACCGTCGTCGGCGCGGGCCGGACGGACGGCGCCATGGACGCGGGCAACCTGCTGAAGCCGCTGCTGGCCCGGGGCGAGCTGCACTGCATCGGCGCCACCACGCTGGACGAGTACCGCAAGTACATCGAGGCGGACGCCGCGCTGGAGCGGCGGTTCCAGCCGGTCCAGGTGGACGAGCCCACGGTGGAGGACACCATCTCCATCCTGCGCGGGCTCAAGGACCGCTATGAGATCTTCCACGGCGTCAGCATCCAGGACCGCGCGCTGATCGCCGCGGCCACCCTGTCGCACCGCTATATCACCGACCGCTTCCTGCCGGACAAGGCCATCGACCTGGTGGACGAGGCCTGCGCCTCGCTGCGGACGGAGATCGACTCCATGCCGGGCGAGCTGGACGACCTGCGCCGCCGCATCATGCAGCTGGAGATCGAGGAGATGGCGCTGAAGAAAGAGACCGACAAGCTCTCGGCCGAGCGGCTCGAGCGGCTGGAGAAAGAGCTGGCCGACGACCGCGAAACGTTCAACGGCATGAAGACCCGCTGGGAGGCCGAAAAGAACGCCATCGAGGACGTCAAGAAGCTGAAGGCCGAGATCGAGCGGGTCCAGGCCGACATCGAGGCCGCCCAGCGCAGCTATGAGTACGAAAAGGCCTCGCGGCTGCGGTACTCCGAGCTGCCCGCCCTGCAGCAGAAGCTGGAGGAGGCCAAGGCCCTCAGCGAGCACCGGGGCAGCGGCTCGTCCCTGATCCGCGACACCGTCACGGAAGAGGAGATCGCCGCCATCGTCGCCCGCTGGACCGGGATCCCGGTGGCCAAGCTGATGGAGGGCGAACGCGAGAAGATTCTGGGCCTGGCCGACATCCTGCACCGGCGCGTCGTCGGCCAGGACGAGGCGGTCACCGGCGTCACCGAGGCCATCCTCCGCTCCCGCGCGGGGATCTCGGACCCCAACAAGCCCATCGGCTCGTTCCTGTTCCTGGGACCCACGGGCGTGGGCAAGACCGAGCTGGCCAAGGCGCTGGCCGAGGCCCTGTTCGACGACGAGCACAACCTGATCCGCATCGACATGAGCGAATATATGGAAAAGTTCAGCGTCTCGCGGCTCATCGGGGCGCCTCCCGGATACGTGGGCTACGACGAGGGCGGCCAGCTGACCGAGGCTGTGCGGCGCAAGCCGTACTCCGTGGTGCTGTTCGACGAGGTGGAAAAGGCCCATCCGGACGTGTTCAACATCCTGCTCCAGGTGCTGGACGACGGCCGCATCACCGACTCCCAGGGGCGGACGGTGGACTTCAAGAACACCATCCTGATCCTGACGTCGAATCTGGGCTCTCAGTTCCTGCTGGACGGCATCGGCCCGGACGGCTCCATCGAGCCGTCGGCCCGGGACGAGGTCATGGCCCTGCTGCGCCGGACCTTCCGGCCTGAATTTTTGAACCGTCTGGACGAGATCGTGTTCTACAAGCCGCTGACGCGGGAGAACCTCTCTTCCATCATCGACCTGCTGACCGCGGGCCTTGCCCGCCGGCTGGAGGAGCGCCAGCTGCACCTGACGGTCACCGACGCCGCCAAACAGAAGGTCATGGACGACAGCTTCGACCCGGTCTACGGCGCGCGGCCCATGAAGCGCTATCTGACCTCGCACGTGGAGACCCTCATCGCCCGGGCCATCCTGTCCGGAGAGGCCGGCGAGGGCAGCACCGTCACCGTGGACTGCGGTCCGGACGGCGCCCTCGAGGCCCGCATCGATCCGCCGGACACGCCGGCGTGACCGGCGCGCCGCCGGGCGCGCGTCTTTTCCCCGCCGGGCTGCGGCGTTTGCCGCCGCCCGGCTTTTTTTGTTTCCGTTTGGCCGAAAGTCCGATTTATCGGACTTTCGCTGTGGTAAGATGGTCCAGTCGGGGGCCGGGAAACCGTACCGTTTTCCGAAAACGCCGTTCTGCATCCCCTCTCTTCCGCGTACAGCGGCCCCGCCGGAGGATCGCCGGCCGGCAATAACTCACAATCAAAAAAAATGGTAACATCGTCAAAAGCAGAGAAACCCGGCGGTTTTTCCGGAAATATGCGGCCGAGGAAAAAATTGTTTTGCGCAGCTCCTTGACTAACTGCGATATTGTGGTACAATTAATTGTTGTAATAATGGACGTGTATGCAGCGCACGGCAGCGTACGATGCATATGCAACCTGCTGCGCGGACCGGGCCGGCCCGCGCCAATAAAAAACGGAGGATACGATTTTGAACAGGATGCACAGAACGGTCAAGCCCTTCGCGGCCCTGCTGATGGCGCTGGTGATGCTCTTCACCGGCGTCGGCGCCAGCCTCGCGGCGGACGGCGATCTGGATGTGAGCGGTTCCAAGACCGCCGCACCCACCCGGCTGGAGGGAGACGAACGGGAAACCGAGGTGACGCTGTCCCTGCCCTCCGGCGAATACCGGAACCAGGTGGACCTCGTCTTCGTCATGGACAACTCCACCTCGGTGAAGAACAGCGGCTTCGACTTCACGGGCAACGTGGAGAGTCTGCTGGAAAAGATCCTTGACGAAAACACGGGGATCGATCTGAAGGTCGGCGTCGTCAAGTTCCGCGGCTATGCGACGGACATGCTGGGGTCCGGTCTGACCCTGTACAACGACGACAACAAAGACGCGATCCTTGCGGCCATCGCCAACAACGAAGTGCCCGGCAAGGGCAGCAACGCGCACAGCGGCATGATCATGGCCGACGAGATGCTCTCGGCCGACGAAGAGGTGGAGGATTCCCACAAGTACGTCGTGTTCCTGACGGACGGCAAGAACTACATCTGGAACAACGCGGACAACGAACCCGTCACCTATTACGCGCAGTACGCGCGCCGCACCGCCATCCAGAGCAGCGGCAAGCCCCTTCTGAACCAGTACGCCAACAGCTATAACCGGGAGAGCGGCCTGGTGTACTGCACGGTGCCGCAGATCGACCGCGAGGTCGTGAGCTTCGTCGATGCCGAGGGAAAGGTGGACTCTTCCACCGGCGCCTATTACCAGCGCCTGTTCGACAGCGACAACGAAGAGCTGGCCGCCACCGACACGGTCTACGACTTCCCGGCCTACTATTCGCAGTTCTATTCCGACTATAACGGCACCGCGACGCCGGCCGACGGCACCGTCACGGCGCGGACGCTGACCAACGGCAACCTCCTCAGCATGGCGCTGTACCGGACCTGGTACGACTTCACGCCGGCCGCCGGGACCTTCTGGGAGAACGTCCGCTATCTGCAGCTGAACCCCTATGAGGTGGTCCGGAACGAGGACGGCACCTATTCCTATAACACCGACGCCGTGAACGAAGACTTCTTCCTGTGGCACCCCGACTGCATGCAGAAGGGCCTCTATCAGGCCGGTCACTTCTGGAAGGACGTCATCGGCGAAAAGTACAACAACGCCGCCATCGTCTTCTATGACAGCGGCAGCGGCGCCGGGTCCCACATCGCCGGCTCGTTCACCCATTGGCTCGAGGACGAGAGCGATTACGGCGCCCAGATCACGGATTCCGACGCGGTGGCGGCCCTGTTCGCGGACATCGACAACGCCATCCGCTATATGGTGAGCCGCGGCGTGGTGACCGACGGCATCCCCGACGACTTCACCCTGAAGGAGCCCGAGGACGGCTCCTCGCCCTTCACCGTCACGCTGGCCGGCGAAGAGCTGCCGGTCGCTTCGGTCGACGGTGAGTGGTGCTTCGGCGAAGCGGACGAGGCCGGCATTTACCCCTATGTGATCGACTACGACGCGGAGAGCAAGACCATCATTTGGCAGCTGAACGTCCCGGTGGAGAACCTGCGTCAGGTCACGCTGACCTACGGTCTGATCCTGCGCGAGGACGCCGAGACCGGCTATTACGACACCAACGTGTTCGCAGAACTGGAGTATCGCTCCAGCGACGGCAAGTACGACGGCACCTACACCTTCGAGATCCCGAAGGTCCACTATGCCGAAAAGATCGACGTCACCGCCACCAAGATCTGGGACGACGCGGACAACCAGGACGGCCTGCGCCCCGATAGCATCACGTTCCGGCTTCTGGCCAACGGCACCGAGGTCGACTCCGCCGTCGTCACCGAGGACGACAAGTGGACCCACACCTTCGAGGGCGTCTACAAGTGCGACGACGACGACGTCGAGATCACCTATACCGTCGCGGAAGACGCCGTGGAAGGCTATACGCCCTCGACGGACGGCTTCACCGTCACCAACACCCACGAGCCCGCCCGGGTGGACATCAAGGGCACCAAGACGTGGGACGACGCGGACGACCAGGACGGTCTGCGCCCCGACAGCATCACCATCCACCTGCTGGCCGACGGGACCAAGGTCGACACCGTGACCGTCACCGAGGCCGACGGCTGGAACTGGGCCTTTGAGGGGCGCGACCAGTACAAGGCCGGCAAGGAGATCGTCTACACCGTCGAGGAAGAGACCGTGGACGGCTATACCACCACCGTCACCGACTTCAAGATCGTGAACACCCATACCCCGGCCACCATCGACGTCGACGTCACCAAGGTCTGGGACGACGCGGACGATCAGGACGGCCTGCGCCCCGACAGCGTCACCATCCGCCTGCTGGCCGACGGCACCGAGGTCGCCTCCGCCGCCGTCACCGAGGCCGACGGCTGGAAGCACACCTTCGCGGACGTCGACAAATACAAGGCCGGCAAGGCCATCACCTATACGATTGAAGAGGACGCCGTGGAGGGCTATACCACCACCGTCACCGACTTCAAGATCGTGAACACCCATACCCCGGCCACCATCGACGTCGACGTCACCAAGGTCTGGGACGACGCGGACGA
>JAEERN010000028.1 GCA_016285815.1 Clostridiales bacterium | reverse complement strand
CACAGAGGGGACATGGCGGTGGAATACTTTAGCATTGATTTTGATTTTCTGTTTGAAGACATCTACGGTGGTTTTGTTGCAGATTTCTTCCGTGTGTTAGAGGCATTCGGACTCTCTTTCAAATCCGGGTTTCGTGATGGTGCTGGAAAGACGCTGTCGGAACTAATCGATATTTTCCAAGAACAATTGATGGCCCAAAGGGAATTCAAGGACAAATACTATCAGTTGCTTTTCTCGCTTGAAGGTTTTTTCGATTTAAGGGCTTACTGGTCTGTTAGTTACAGAGGTGCACGCTTTACGATTATCATTCCTGAGGAAGATTTTGCGGACACTTCTGCAACAGGATTACCGAGCAATACTGCGCGAAAAAACAGGAAAGCAATGGACAAGGTAAAGGCATTGGCTTTGCATGTATGGGAAAAGACAAGCGTACGCTGCATACAAACCGCTTGGGAATGGTCCGATGTTCCCAGCATGTATGAGGATATAAGAGATCGAAATGAATGGCCGCAGACTGAACCGTTTGCAATTCTTCCCGCGGCGGATTATCCGGCAATGACGGCAGAAATCACGAAGAGCCTCTCTAGGGACGGTATCGTTATTGAGGATGATTCCAAGTGGTATTGCGCAATGTGGAAGCTGATATAAGTAATCGTTAAATTTCGTAACGCTGATGGTATCGAGATTCCTATAAAAGCGTGAATCCTGAGCCGAGAGACCCAGGTTCAGGATTTTCCTTTTGCTGATTTGGTGCAGAAATGCCGAAGGCACTTGCATTTCAAGGCTTTCATGGCATAAAAGTAGGATTGCTATCTTTGTTAAAATAGCAATCCTTTTTTGCTCGGAGACAAGGGTCTCAAGAATCCCGAATTGCGAATGGAGGAGCGGTATAGAAATCCATTCCGGATCCCCTAAAGCCGTCGTGGAGCTGCGTTGGACATATGTCCACTGGCTGGAAGAGATCTTTTTCCCATTGCGCGTGCTGCCGCCGAGGCACAAAAGCCGGTTCAAATTCCCCAAAAACACGTTGGTTCTACTTCGTATTGACAGGGGCGCATAAGAAAGCTATAATGAGAGAGTAATCGGGCGAAACGGAGACGCACGGCGGACCACCGAACGGGAGGAAGGAAGGTATGGAAAAGGTCTGGAGAAAACAAAGCGCAGTATCGCGTTCAGTCTCTGCAGAAAACAAGACCGGAGGGCACGGAACGGGTGCGATGGCGACAGAGGGCTATTCTTCCCATGCGGCGAGAGAATTGGGACAGGGCTGGAAGGTCGATCCGTTTACGGGGATTCCCGCCGGAGAAGAGAAAACGCTCGCCGACATCGAAGGTCCCGGGATCATCCGGCACATGATTATGATTCCGCTGGTGCAGGAATCCACACGCGACTTCATCCTTCGCATCTATTGGGACGGATGTGCAGAGCCAGCCGTGGAAACGCCGATCGGGGATTTTTTCCTTTCGGCGAACGTGGAATATTGGCAGGTGAATTCTCTTCTGGTCTGCCGAAATCCCAAGAACGGATACAACTGCTATATAGAGATGCCGTTTCGCAGACGGTGTCGGATCACGCTGGAAAACTTGAGCGAAGAAGAGAAGGGCATCGCTTACAGCGTCGACTATGTCCTACAGGAGGTTCCCCAAGACGCGCTTTATTTCCATGCGCAGTTTTACCGCGAGAATCCGCATCCGTACAAGCAGGACTTCCGGATCCTTGATACGGTCTCCGGAAAAGGCGTCTATCTTGGCACCTATATGGTATACGGTGTCACCAACAACGGCTGGTGGGGCGAGGGAGAGTTCAAAGCATATCTCGACGGGGACCGACAATTCCCCACGATTGTCGTGTCGGGAACGGAGGACTATTTCGGCGGCTCTTTCAACTTCGACGTCAACAATCAACCCGGTCACAAGGGAGATTATACGCCATTTTCTTCACCGTATACCGGTTTTTACAAGTGGAAGACCGACGATGCCTACCTTGCCTGCGCGCGTTTTTCTATGTACCGCTGGCATCTGGCGGATCCGATCCATTTTAATCAGAATATCCGGGTAGAGATACAGACCCTGGGCTGGCGGTCCGGGGGGCGTTATCTGCCACTTCAATCTGCCGATGTCTCGGCGATTGCCTATTTCTATCTGGACCGGCCGTGCTGCGAGCGCCGTTCTCTGCCAGACCGCGATGGACTTGAGATCATCTGAAGCGGATGGTGCAGATGCAGGTGCGATGAATAATCAGCGATCTGTTTGGGGTGAACAGCTTTTTTATCGGTCTCCCCAGAAAGACATTCAGCGCACCAGAAAGGAATAGAGACGATGGAAGTTTTTGCTAGAAAAGACTTCTGACATTGCTGGCGGCATACCCGACCAGAAGAGTGCTGAATCGATAAGAAGAAAAGTATGGCCAAACCGGTTGAAAAAGTAGCGGGCAAAAGGAAGCGGTGGCTGTGGACAGGACTGACAGCGTTGACCGCTGTTGCAGCGTTGTTCGCTTTGCTGCCTGGCATCAGCGGAAATGTACAGGCAGAGATCGAGGGGATATATACCTATTCTGTCGCCGGCGGCGCGGCGACGATCACGAAATGCAGTCAGAACGCTTCCGGATCGCTGACGGTCCCGGCAGAGCTCGGCGGCGTCCCGGTGACGCGGATCGGAGGGTCCGCGTTCTACGCCTGTGAAGAGTTGACGTCCGTCCGCCTGCCGGACGGGGTGACGCGGATCGGCGACTATGCCTTTGCAGAGTGCTGCGCCCTGAAGCGCGTGACGCTGCCCGCCGGGCTCACGGCGCTGGGCGACGGCGTCTTCTGGAACTGCGAGGCGCTGACCTCCGCGGTCCTGCCGGAGGGGCTGGAGACCATCGGCGCGAATGCGTTTTGCTTTTGCGGCGCCCTGACCTCCCTGACGATCCCTGCGTCGGTGACGAGCATCGGCGAGGGCGCGTTTTTCGCCTGCGCTTCGCTTCGGAAGCTCTCGTGCGACGCGGCGAACCCCAACTATTCCGCCGCGCAGGGGATCCTGTACGACGCCGGACGGGCCCGTCTGCTGGCCGCGCCCGGCGTTTTGTCGGCCGAGATCCCGCCGACCGTGACGGAGATCGGCCCGCAGGCCTTCGCCTGGAACACCGCGCTGACCGAGGTGAGCGTCCCGCCGTCGGTGACGGTCATCGGCGAGGAGGCCTTTGCGAACTGTTCGAATCTGACGTCCGCAACGCTGTCGGAAGGGCTGGAGACCATCGGCGCCTACGCCTTCGACGGCGCAGGGCTGACGGCGGTGACCGTGCCGGGCAGTCTGACCGACATGGGCGCGTACGCGTTCAGCAATTGCCCGGACCTGGCCGCGGCGGCGCTGGAGCCGGGCGCAGCGCTGGGGGAAAACGCGTTTTCCGGCTGTCCGGCGCTGACGTCGGTCTCGCTTCCGGACGGGCTGAGCGAGATCGGCGCTTACGCCTTTTACCAGTGCACGGCGCTGAAGACCGTCGTCATCCCCGGCGGAACGGTCCGGGTGGGAGAGGGGGCCTTCGCCCAGTGCGCCGCGCTGACCCGGGCGGAGATCCGGCCCGGCGTGAAGGAGATCGGACGCAGCGCGTTTTCCCTCTGTGAAGCGCTGCGGTCCGTGACCATCCCGTCCAGCGTGACCGTTGTCGAAGCCGAGGCGTTTTACGGCTGTTCCGCGCTGACGCAGATCTACTGTCAGGCGGCGGCGAAGCCCGCGGGCTGGAGCGAGGACTGGGCGCTGTACTGTCCCGCCTGTCCGGAGGCGATCCGGTGGAAAGCGTTGCTGACGCCGACGGTGACCGCGAAAGCCTCGGCGGCGGGGGTCCGGCTGTCCTGGAACGCCGTTCCCCGGGCGACGAAGTACAACGTGTACCGGAAGACGTCGAGCACTTCGTGGGAGGCCGTGGGCTATGCGAGGACGACGTTGTATCTGGATGAGACCGCCGCGGTCGGCACGGTCTATTCCTACCGCGTCCGGCCGCAGGTCTCGACGGACTACGGCGACTATTCCCGCGCGGTGAGCGCCTGCGTCCTGTCCGCGCCCTCCGCCGCGGCGGAGAACGCCGCGGACGGGGTGCGGCTCAGCTGGGATCCGGTGGCCGGGGCGAAGCTGTACTACGTCTGGCGGGCCGAGGGGGACGGGGTCTTCGCGAAAATCGGGTCCGCGTCCGGAACGGTTTACACGGACAAGACGGCCGTGGGCGGGACGAAGTACCGCTATCAGGTCAAGGCGCGGTATAAAAGCTGTTACAGCGCTCCGTCCGAGGCCGTGACGCAGCGCTATTTGACCGTGCCGGAGGCGTCGGTCAAGGCCTATGCCTCCGGGATCAAGGTGACCTGGACGGAGTCGCCGGGGGCGACGAAGTACAACTTGTACCGGGCGGGTGCGGACGGAAAGCTGAAGAAGATCGGCTATAGCCGCACGCTGGCCTACGTCGACCGCACGGTGGAGAGCGGACAGGTCTATGAGTACCGCGTCGCGGCGCAGGTGTCGGTCTACTGGTCGGCCCGCTCGGAGCCGGTCCGGGCAACGGCCCGGTAGGCGCGAGGAAGGGCTTTGAAACAACGGGAAGCGGCGAGGCGCGGGATCGCGCCTCGCCGCTTTTTTTGTCGCAAGCGGGCAAAAAAAGAGCCGCGGTCCGGCGAACGGATCGCGGCTCTCTGCGGAAGCGGGGGGAAGGTCAGGCCTTGGCGGCGACCGCCTCTTTGGCGGCGGCGGCCACGTCGGCCGGGGTCATGTGCATGACCTTTTCCAGATAAGGCAGCTTGCCGACCTCGCCGAAGCGGTCCTGGATGCCGACGCGGCGCATGACGGTGGGCAGCTTTTCCGACAGCAGCTCGGCCACGGCGCCGCCCAGCGCGCCCACGACGGAGTGGTTCTCCGCGGTGACCACGGCGCGGGTCTTGGCGGCGAACTCCAGCACGGTCTCACCGTCCAGCGGCTTGATGGTGTGAACGTTGACCACGGCGGCGGAGATGCCGTCGGCGGCCAGCAGCTCGGCGGCCTGGAGCGCGCGGATGACCATGATGCCGGAGCAGAAGAGGACCACGTCGGTGCCGTCGCGCAGGACGTCGGCCTTTTCGGGGCGGAAGCGATAGTCCGGCCCGAAGACGGTGTTGGCGGCGGAGCGGTGGATGCGGATGTAGGTGGGCTTGCCGTTGTAGGCGACCCACGGGAGGGCCTGACGCATCTGTTCGGCGTCCGTGGGCTCGAAGACGGTCATGTTGGGGATGGCGCGCATCAGCGCGGCGTCCTCGACGCTCATATGGGTGCCGCCGTTGAGCTGGGCGCAGATGCCGGGATCGGTGCCGCCGATCTTCACCGCCAGATTGGCATAGGCGCAGGAGATGGTCACCTGGTCCAGGCAGCGGCGGGTGGCGAAGGGCGTGAAGCTGTTGGCGAAGGGGATCTTGCCGCAGGCGGCCAGTCCCGCCGCCACGCCGATCATGTTGGCCTCGGCGATGCCGACGTCAAACGTGCGCTCGGGGAATTCTTTCTTAAAGGGCTTGGTGCCGTTGGCGCCCATCAGGTCCGCCTCGCAGAGGACGATGCGCTCGTCGTTTTTGGCGAGCTGGATCAGTCCCTCCGCGTATACGGCGCGCATTTCCTTGGTGTCGAGTTCGATGTTCATGGTTGACCGCTCCTTTCCGGCTCAGTTCCGGCCCAGCGCCGCGAGAGCGCCGTCCAGCTGTTCCTGGCTGACCGTCGTGCTGTGCGAAGACACCTGGCCCTCGCAGAAGTTGGCGCCCTTGCCCTTGACGGTCTTCATCAGGATCATGGTGGGCCGTTCGGTCTCGGCGCAGGCCTCTTCGATGGCCCGGTCCAGATCCTCGACGTCGTGGCCGCAGCAGGTGACGACGTTCCAGTTGAAGGCGCGCCACTTGTCGGCCAGCGGCTCGACGGAGTTGATCTCGTCGGTGGTGCCGTCGATCTGCATGCCGTTGTTGTCGGTGAAGGCGATCAGGTTCGACAGCCTGCGGCTGCCGGCGAACATGGCGGCCTCCCAGATCTGGCCTTCCTGGCTTTCGCCGTCGCCGATGATGGCGTAGACCTTGTTGGGCCGGCCGTCCAGCCGGCAGGCCAGCGCCATGCCGACGGAGGCGGAAAAGCCCTGCGCCAGCGAGCCGGCGGTCATATCGACACCGACGGTGCGGTTCATGTCACAGTGGCTGGGCAGGTTGGTGCCCGGCTGGTTCAGCGTGAGGCACTCTTCCACGGGGAAATAGCCGCGCAGCGCCAGAGCGGCGTAGAGCGCGGGGCCGGCGTGGCCCTTGGAGAGAACGAGACGGTCGCGGTCGGCCCAGCGGGGCTCTTCCGGCCGGATGTTCAGACGCTTGAAGTAGAGGACCGCCAGCAGATCGCTGATCGACATGGCGCCGCCGACGTGGCCCTTTCCGATCTCTTTGAACATCCGCAGGGACAGCGCGCGGATGTCCGTCGCTTTGCCGGACAGATACTCTTTTTCGGAGATGTCCATGTTTTTTTGACTTCCTTTCTGTTATTTGATGCGGCTCATCCCGTCGAGCACGCGGTAGGAGTGACGGTTCTGGATCTCTTCGGTCAGTTCGTCGTACTTGTCGCCGCGCAGCGTGCCGTCCGCCAGCACCTGCCAGTATTCCATGTCCTCTTCGCCGACGTAGTAGCAGACGTGGTATCCGTAGCTGTCGCTGAAGATGATCTCGGTGTCGCCGGGCTTGCGGGCATCGGCGAAGAGCCAGTCGGAGATCTCGGACACGACGCTTCCGGTGCCGTTGTGCTCGATCAGGCCGCCCTGCAGCATGCTGCCGACGTCCTCGGTGTTCTCGCGGGCCAGCGCGGCGAAGCCCTCTTCCGTGGCGCCCTCGTTCTTCCAGCGGGCCAGCAGCTCCTCGGCCCTGGCGGCCACGGCCTCGTCCTTTTCGTCGGACATCAGCAGGATGTGGCGGAAGGCGCGGGTGGGATAGTGGTTCGTCTCGCGGGAGATGAAGAAGTAGACCGAGACGACGTTGTCGGCGGTGTTGACGAAGGTGTCGCCCGGCTTGGTGTCGTCCGCGAAGAGCTGGGTCTGTTCGCTGGACTGGAGCGAGGAGTAAGAGGCGTTCTCATGCAGCGTGGAATAGGTCTTGGTCTCCGCGTCGCCGTCTTTGCGGTTCACCGCGGCCGCGGCGGCTTCGAACTCCGCCTCGGTCTTGACGTCGGCGATGGCCTCTTTGATGGCCAGCGTGACCTCGGTGAGCTTTTTGTTGTCCTCTTCCTTGGTGACGTCGTCGGAGTACTCCTTGCCGTCCGCGTCGACGTGCTTGGGCAGGTCGACGGTGACGGAGAAGGTGCGGTAGGTGACGGTGTCGTAGTTGACGGCGTTGTCCGTGTACTCTTCCTTCACGGCGCGGTCTTCGATCTCGAGGCCCCGGTAGAGAGAGTTGCCGTAATAGGTCGCGATGCTCTCGCGGCGGGTGGCCGCCTCATAGCTCTCTTCGGTGACGGTCTCGCCGTAGTAGAAGCGGAGGAAGGTCAGGAAGGAGACGTCGTTCTTCTCGGCCTCGGCTTTGGCAGAGGCGACGGCCTGCTGCACGCTGCGGTCGATCTGTTCGGAAACGCCGTCCTGTTCCAGGAAGCCCGCGGCCTTGGCCTCGTTCTCCAGATAGACGTAGGACGTGAACGACTCGATGGCCTGATGCAGCACGAAGTCGCCCCACGTGGCGTAATCGGGGTTCCCGTCGTCGTCCGAGTCGGTGGTGTAGGCCTGCTTGAACAGGGACTTGGTGAAGTCGATGTTGTAGGCGTTGAGGCCGTACTGGCTGTACGTGTAGGCGGTGTTGTACAGCGAGCGGTAATACATGTTGTAGTAATAGTCCACGTCGCTGGCCTTATAGGTCACGCCGTCCACGATGATGGCGTCGGCGTGGCGCTTGAGGGTGCCGTTTTTCTTGAGCGCGGAAAGGACCAGGATCGCGGCGGCGCCGAGGACGGCGACCACCACGGCGAGGATGATCAGCGCCTTTTTCAGTGCGGGGGACATCCCGGTGGGGGCGATCTCCGCCGACGAGGCGGCGTTCTGCCGGTTGATTTTAATTCGGTTTGCCTTGCTCACTTGAAGACCTCCAAAATCGCCTCCCCGGGGGCAGATCCTGCCGCGCAGGGGGGAGGGTTATCCGTTCGCTGCCGCGGGGCGGGGCCCCGGGGCAGAAATCCATACTAAAATATTGTACACCTTTTTCCGCCAATAGTAAACTCTTTTTTTTCGGAAGAGCCAAAAAAAAGAAAAAGATTTCGCGGGTTTTTTGCGCGCGCCGCGACGGGGGCGAAAAAATGCGGCGCTCCGAAGCGGCGGAGGGGGCGGGTCCGGGTTGACGAAAGGCCCGGCGGCTGGTATAATAGAAGTGAAAACGCGGCGGCGCGGGAAACGAAAAGTCCGCCGCGCGGTCTGCGGAACGGGGGCGACGGCGGTGGAGCATACGGGCGGAGGCGGCCTTTTCGTCATAGAGGGCATCGACGGGTCCGGCAAGACGACCCAGTACGAGCGGCTGCTGCGGACGCTGGAGCACAGCGGCGTGCGCTGCTGCGGGACCAGCTTTCCCAACTATGACAGCGTTTCCGGCGCGCTGGTCAAGGCCTATCTGGGCGGCGCCTTCGGCGATTCGCCCGACAGCGTCAACGCCTATGCCGCGTCGTCCTTTTTCGCCGTGGACCGCTGCGCCTCGTTCCTGACGGACGAGTGGGGGCGCGTCTGGCGCGGCGGCGGCGTGGTGGTCAGCGCGAGGTATACCACCTCCAACGCCATCCACCAGGCGTCCAAGCTGCCCCGGAGCGAGCGCCGGGCGTTCTTCGCCTGGCTGGAAGACTATGAATACGAAAAGCTCGGCCTGCCGCGGCCGGACACGGTGCTTTTCCTGGAGATCCCCGCGGAGGCCGCGCTGGAGCGGATCCGCAGCCGCGAGACGGAGACCGGCGTGGCCCGGGACATCCACGAGCGGGACGCGGCGTATCTCGCCGCCTGTGCCGAGGCCGCGGAAGAGGCGGCGGACTTTTTCGGATGGAAGCGTCTGCGCGTGGCGGGCCCGGAGGGGTCGCTGACGCCGAACGAGGTGGCCCGGCGGGTGGCGGCGGAGGTGCTGTCCTCCCGCGCCGTCCGGGACGCGCACTATTGATCGGAGAGGAAGCGGAGAGCCATGGCAAAGACCGTATATATCCTGCTGGCCGACGGGTTCGAGGAGATCGAGGCCGTCACCCCGGCGGACATCCTGAGAAGACTGGACGTCAACGTGGTGCTGACGGGGGTCTCGGCCCGGACGGTCCGCGGGGCCCACGGGATCGAGATGGCCGCGGACGCGACGCTGTCCCGCGCCGCGTCCGCGCTGCCGGACGCGGTGATCCTGCCCGGCGGGAT
>JAEERN010000169.1 GCA_016285815.1 Clostridiales bacterium | reverse complement strand
TGGTTCCTGCGGAGAGGAGGATGACAAAGTGAAAGAGAAAAAACAGAGCGAGGTCGCGGTCCTGCTCGGCTATGCCGGAAAGTACAGGGGACTCACCTTTTTGGGCCTCGGCCTGTCCGCCGCCGCCATGGTGCTGGGGATGGTGCCCTACGTCTGCATCTGGCTGGCCGCGCGCGATCTGATCCGCGTTGCGCCGGACTGGACCGAGGCCGCCGGGATCGCCGGATACGGCTGGATGGCGTTCGCCTTCGCCTTCGGCGGGATCATCGTCTACTTCTGCGCGCTGATGTGCACGCATCTGGCGGCCTTCCGCACGGCGTCGAACATCCGCAAGCGGGGCATGGCCCATTTGATGAAGACGCCGCTCGGTTTCTTCGACGACCACGCGTCCGGCCTGCTCCGCAACCGTCTGGACGGCGGCGCTTCCGAGACCGAAACGCTGCTCGCCCACAATCTCGCCGATATCGTCGGAACGGCGTCGATGTTTGCCGGGATGCTCGTTTTGATGTTCGTCTTCGATTGGCGCATGGGGCTCGCGTGTCTGCTCTCCGCCGTGATCTCCGTCGGCGCGATGTTCACGATGATGGGCGGGAAAAACGCGAAGCTGATGATGGAATATCAGACGGCGCAGGACGTGATGAGCAAAGCCGGCACCGAATACGTGCGCGGCATCCCGGTCGTCAAGGTCTTTCAGCAGACCGTCTATTCCTTCCGGGCCTTCAAGGCGGCCATCGACGATTACAGCGCCAAGGCGCAGCGATACACCGACGGCGTCTGCCGCGTTCCCCAGTCGGTGAACCTCACCTTTACCGAGGGCGCGTTCCTCTTCCTCGTCCCGGCGGCGCTTCTGCTGGCGCCGCATGCGCTGGCGAACGGCGATTTTGCCGGGTTCGTCACGGACTTCGCCTTTTACGCCGTCTTTTCGGCGATCGTCTCCACGGCGCTGGCGCGGATCATGTTCGCCGCCTCCGGCACGATGCTGGCCAAGACCGCGCTGGCGCGCATCGACACCGTCATGAACGCGCCGACGCTGGCGGCTGCGGCCGACCCGCAGACGCCGCGGGACAGCGGCGTGGAATTCAATGACGTCTCCTTCACCTACGACGGGGCGCAGTTCCCGGCGCTGGATCACGTCTCCTTCCGGGTCCTGCCGGGGCAGACGGTGGCGCTGGTCGGTCCCTCCGGCGGCGGCAAGACCACGGCGGCCAGTCTGATCCCGCGGTTCTGGGACGTTTCGTCCGGTGCCGTCGAGGTCGGCGGGGTGAACGTGAAAAACGTCGACCCCCACGAGCTGATGGACCGGGTCGCGTTCGTGTTCCAGAACACGCGTCTGTTTAAGACCTCGATCCTGGAAAACGTCCGCGCCGCGCGGCCGGACGCGACGCGCGCCGAGGTCGAGGCGGCGCTCGGCGCGGCGCAGTGCGGCGACATCATCGAAAAGCTGCCGAAGGGCATCGACACCGTCATCGGCTCGGAGGGGACCTGGCTTTCGGGCGGCGAACAGCAGCGCGTGTCTCTTGCGCGGGCGATTCTCAAGGACGCGCCGATCATCGTGCTCGACGAGGCGACGGCGTTCGCCGATCCGGAGAACGAGGCGCTGATCCAAAAGGCGCTGAAGACCCTGACGAAGGGGCGCACCGTCATCATGATCGCGCACCGGCTCTCCACCGTCGTCGGCGCGGACCGGATCGTCGTGCTGGAGAACGGCCGCGTCGCCGAGGAAGGCACGCACCGGGAGCTTTCCGTCGGCGGCGGTCTGTACGAGCGGATGTGGAAAGAGTACAACCAGGCGGTCCGGTGGAAGATCGCGTCCGGAAAGGAGGAGGCCTGAATGTTCGGCGAAAGGTTCAAAAAGAGATACGCCCTGACCGACAGGGGCGTAAAGAACACGAAACGGGGCGCGGCGTGGACGGTCGTCGTCAACCTGATCATGATGGCGGGCATGGGCATCCTGTATCTCATGATGCGGGGGTATATGGACGTGCTGACCGAAGGCGCCCCGCTCCCGAACGCGTGGATCTTCGTCGGATCGCTTCTGGCGTTCGTGCTGCTGTCGTTCCTCACGCACCTTCAGCAGTACCGCACGACCTACGGCCTTGTCTACAACGAGGTCCGCGACACCAGGCTGACGCTCGCCGAGCGTCTGCGCCGTCTGCCGCTCGGCTGGTTCGGGAAGCGCGACATCGCGGATCTGACCACGACGGTGATGGACGATGTCAACCGTCTGGAGCACGTGTGGTCCCACTGTCTCGGTTATCTCTACGGCGCGTATATATCAACCGCGATCATCGCCGTGATGCTGTTCATCTACGACTGGCGCATGGCGCTCGCCTGTCTGTGGGGCGTGCCCGTGGCGTTCGCGCTTCTGTTCGGCAGCCGGAGGATCTCAAAGCGCAGCTCCGAAAAGCTGAAAGCCGACGCCGTCGCCGTCTCCGACGGGATCCAGGAATCGCTTGAAAACATCCGCGAGATCCGCGCGACGAACCGCGAAGAGCAATATCTGGAAGGGCTTTACCGAAAGATCGACAAGCGGGAAAAGACCAACGTCAGGGGCGAGCTCGTCACCGGGCTTTTCGTCAACGGCGCGTCGGTCATCATGCGGCTGGGCGTTGCGACGACGATCCTCACCGGTGCGTCGCTCATCCTTTCCGGCAAGATCGACTTCATGCTGATGTTCCTGTTCCTGATGGTCATCACCCGGGTCTACGCGCCCTTCGACCAGGCGCTCGCGCTTATCGCGGAGATGTTCATGTCGCAGATCTCCGCCGCGCGCATCAACGGAATCTACGACGCCCCGGACGCGAAGGGCGCCGGCGAGTTCCGCCCCGACGGACACGACATCGTATTCGACGACGTGAGCTTCTCTTACGACGATCACGAGGTGCTCTCCGGCGTCAGCTTCACCGCCGCCGAGGGCGAGGTCACGGCGCTGGTAGGACCGTCGGGATCGGGCAAGAGCACCTGCGCGCGTCTGGCGGCGCGGCTGTGGGACGCGGCCGGCGGCAGCATCCGGGTCGGCGGCGTGGATATCTCCACGGTCGACCCCGAGGTGCTCCTCACCGATTATTCGATGGTGTTCCAGGACGTGGTGCTGTTCGACGACACCGTGATGGAGAACATCCGCCTCGGAAGGCACGGCGCGACGAACGAAGAGGTCCTTGCGGCGGCGAAGGCGGCCAACTGCGACGAGTTCGTGATGAAAATGCCGGAGGGGTACAGAACGCCCGTCGGCGAGAACGGCGCGAAGCTCTCCGGCGGCGAACGGCAGCGCATCTCGATCGCCCGCGCGCTTCTGAAAGACGCGCCTATCGTGCTTCTCGACGAGGCTACGGCGTCGCTGGACGTGGAGAACGAAACAAAGGTACAGGACGCGCTGTCGCGGCTGCTTGCCGGCAAAACGGTCCTGGTCATCGCCCACCGGATGCGCACCGTCGAGGCGGCGGACAAGATCGTCGTCCTCAAGGACGGAAGGGTCGCGGAGGTCGGCGCGCCGAAGGAGCTTTTCCGGAACGAAGCCGGGCTCTTCCGCCGCATGGCGGAACTGCAGGCCCAAAGCGCCGCCTGGAGCGTGTGACGGGGAAAGAGGGGAAAAACGGTGAGACCCGACTACAAAAACTGGATGCCGAAGGGAATGGTGCTCGGCACGCTTGCCGCTACGCTCGTCTGCCTTGCGCTCTTCATCGTTTTCGGCTGTGCCGGGCTTGTTTCCGGGACGGTGAAAACGGTGCTGTTTATCGTATTTCTCGCGGCGACGGCCGTCTGCGCCTGCGCTGCCTTGTGGATGACGCTGATGTACCGCGCGTTCGACTATAACGGCAGGCGCAGGATGTCGAAGCAGATCGTCGAGGGCGTCGCCGGATACGTCGACCTTCCGGCCGGCGGCAGAGGGCTGGACGTGGGCTGCGGCAGCGGCGCGCTGACCATCGCCTGCGCCAAAAGAAATCCGAAGGCGACCTTTGTCGGCGTCGACCGCTGGGGCAGGGAGTACGCTTCGTTCAGCAAACAGCTCTGCCAGCGGAACGCCGCGGCGGAGGGCGTGCCGAACGTCTCCTTCGCGCAGGGCGACGCGCTGAAGCTCGACTTTCCAGACGAGACCTTCGACGCGGTGACGAGCAACTACGTCTATCACAACATCCCCTCCCGCGACCGGCAGGCCATCCTGCTCGAAACGCTGCGCACGCTCAAAAAGGGCGGGACTTTTGCGATCCACGACATCTTTTCCAGGTCCAAGTACGGCGACATGGAAGCGTTCGTGAAAAAGCTCGAGGCGCTGGGCTATGAGCGGGTCGAGCGGATCGACACGACGCGCGGCGGGTTCATGACGCCCTTTGAGGCGTTCTGGATGGCGCTTTCCGGCTCGGCGATCCTGACGGGGAGGAAATGACGTGAGCAGGACGCACATCGAGAAGAACACGGTCCAGGAGACGCTGGTGATCCCGCTGTACGGGCGAAAGCTCTGCACCGAGCAGTTCCCGGGACTGTTCCGGGATCCGCGGGCGGTCGAGCTGATCGAACGGATCGACTATGACTTTTCGGCCATGGAGAAGCAGTCGAAGACGCTGTCGTACCGCTTCGGCGCGCTGGAGGTCGCCATGCGGGAGAACGATCTGATGATCGAGGCGAAGGACTATCTGAAGGAGCATCCGCGGGCGGTCCTCGTCAACCTCGGCTGCGGGCTGGACCAGACTGCGGAGAACTGCGACAACGGGCGCTGCCGCGTCTGCAACGTCGACCTGCCGGACGTGATCGCCGTGCGGAACGAGCTGCTGCCGCCGGGCGGCCGGGTGGAGAACGTCGCGGCCGATCTCAACGACCTTTCCTGGTTCGACCGCATCGACGCTTCGGACGGCGCGTTCTTCCTTGCCGCCGGCGTGTTCTACTATTTCAAAACGGAAGAGATCCAAAGGCTGTTCCCGGCCATGGCAAAGCGCTTTCCGGGCGGCAGGCTCTGCTTCGACGCGGCGAACCGGCGGGCCGTGAAGATCATGCTGAAGACGTGGGTCAAAGAGGCCGGGATCACGGGCATCTCGGACTATTTCAGCGTGGACAGCATCGAAAAGGACGTCCTGCCGTGGCTGCAGGGCGTCCGGGTCTCGGGACGGGGCTATATGCTCGGCTACAACGATCTGAGGGATCCGTCCGTGCCGGGGCTGTTCCGGCTGATGGCGCGCATCGGCGACGGGTTCATGAAGATGCAGATCGTCCGGATCGAGTTCTGACCGGCGCCGCCGCGGACAGGCGGACGAAAAAAACGCGGCCTCCCCGGAGCGGGGGAGGCCGCGCCGCTTTTCAGACCGGAAGAGCGGACGCCGCCGGGCGGGCTCAGAGACGGGTCAGCCGCTCGGCGGCCAGCACCGTGTGGCGGACCAGGATGGCCGAGGTGAGGGCGCCCACGCCGCCGGGCACGGGAGTGACGGCTTCGACGAGGTCCTCCGCGTCGGAAAAGAGCACGTCCCCGCAGAGCTTTCGCGCTTCGGGGTCCCAGTTGACGCCCACGTCCACGACGGTCTGCCCCGGCGCGAGATGCTCGCGGGTCAGCATGCGGGCGCATCCCGCCGCGGCGACGACGACGTCCGCCCGCCGGGTGACGGCGGCCAGATTCCGGGTGCGGGTGTGACAGACCGTGACCGTGGCGTTGCGGCGCAGCAGCAGCATGGCGGCGGGCTTTCCCACCACCAGGCTGCGCCCCACGACGACGGCCTCTTTCCCTGTGCAGTCGACGCCGTAAAAGTCCAGGATCTCCGCGGCGGCCTCGGCGGTGCAGGGGCAGAAGCCCGCGTCCGACCCGGTGAAGACACCCGCCAGCGAGGCGTCGGTGACGCCGTCCACGTCCTTTTCCGGGGACAGGGCCCGGCGCACTTCGGCCAGATCCAGCCCGCGGGGCAGGGGACTGAACACCAGGATCCCGTGGACGCCGGGGTCGGCGTTCAGCGAAGCCACGGCGCGCATCAGGTCCTCCTGGGAGGCGTCCTCCGGCAGGACCTCCGGGCGGAGGGCGACGCCGGCGGCCCCGCACCGCTTCTGCGCGCCGCGCTCGTAGGAGAGATCGTCGGGCCGGGCGCCCACCC
>JAEERN010000168.1 GCA_016285815.1 Clostridiales bacterium | reverse complement strand
TACTTTTCTTGTCCGGTCTCTCTGCTACATTGCTATCACTTTGAGCATATCCTATTACCATTTTACCGTCCCCTCTCAAGCCTGTCAAGGCTTACTTTTTCATTTCCGGAATGAGTGCGCGCGCCTCCTGGGTCAGGGGCAATCCTTTTTCCTCCCTCCGCTTCAGGACCTGGAGGATTTTTTACGTGGTTTTTTTCAAAAGAGTATTGCGCACCTTCCGGTTATTCCGGTCCGTCTGTCCGTGAAGAGTGGCCGTCGCTTCGGTGGGATAGCCGCGCGGTGCGGCTTCGCTCCGGAAAAGGAGAAGCCCCGGCGCGGAGAAGCGAAACCGGCGACCGCAGTATGCAGTCGCCGGTTTCGTAGAAAACGGAGGAACTCCGACTGCCGGTGGCGGGGGTCGAACCCGCACGGTATCGCTACCACTGGATTTTGAGTCCAGCACGTCTGCCAATTCCATCACACCGGCGTGACGCCGCCGCGCAGAGGCGGCGACAACGTTATTATAGGCAAGCGCGCCTGTTTTGTCAAGAGAGGACTATTTCTTTTTGAGCAGGTCCACGTTTTCCGCGCCGTCGATCAGCGGCTTGCTGTGGAAGGAGAATTTCGATTCGGTGCCCTTGACCAGCCGCACGATGTTGGAGCGGTGTTTCCAGATCAGCAGCGCGCCCATGCCCGTGGCGACGATCACATAGCCCCAGGACATGGTGACGGCGCTGATGCCCGTGCGGGCCTGCAGGATGACGCTGACCGGAAAGATCAGCGCGATGACCAGCGAGCCCAGCGAGATGTACTTGGAGATTAGCACCACGATCAGGAACACGGCCAGGCCGATGAGGAAGATCCGCCAGTCGTAGAACAGAACGGTGATGCCGAAGGTGAGGGCGCCCTTGCCGCCGCGGAACCTGAAATAGACCGGGTAGATGTGGCCCAGGAAGACGAAGGCTCCGGCCAGCAGGCGGCCGGCGGTGCCGTCGATGAAGTTCATGTTGCCGCAGTAGAGCAGCTGGCCGATGACGCAGGCCAGCGCGCACTTGGCGACGTCCCCCGCCATGACGAGAAGCGCCAGCTTGATGCCCATGGAGCGGACGGCGTTGGTGAACCCTGCATTATGGCTGCCGTAATCGCGGATGTCCTTTTTCAGGAACGCCTTGGAAACGACGATGGAGGTGTTGAAGCTTCCCAGCAGGTACGAGATGAGCATGATGGCCGCGAGGACGATCCAGCGGTTCCCCAGCGCGGCGAAATAGTCGGCGACAGCGGTAAAAATACTCATGACACCCTCCTTCTTGTCTGTCGCGCGTCCGGTCAGACGCGCAGCTCTTCGTTTTCTCCTTTTTCGCGCTTGATCAGGCGCAGCGGGGTCCCTTCGAAGCCGAAGATCTCGCGAAAGCGGTTTTCCAGATAGCGCATATAGGAAAAGTGGAACAATTCCTTGTCGTTGCAGAACAGGATCACGGTGGGCGGCGCCACAGCCACCTGCGTGGCGAAATAGATCTTCAGCCGGCGGCCGCGGTCCGTGGGCGGCTGGACCCGGGCGGTGGCGTCGTTGAGCACGTCGTTGAGCACGCCCGTGGGGATCCGCTTTTTCGTTTCCGCCGCGGCCTTGACGATGTGGCCGAACAGCTTGGACAGGCGGCTTCCCGTCTTGGCCGAGAGGAACTCGATGGGCGCGTAGGACATGAAGGAGAAGGCCTCGGCGATCCTGGCGCGCATGTCCTGCATGGTGTTGGTCTCTTTTTCGATCAGGTCCCACTTGTTGACGGCGATGACCGCGGCCTTGCCCTTTTCGTGGGCAAGCCCGGCGATGCGGGTGTCCTGTTCGGTGGCGCCGTCGACGGCGTCCACCATGATGACGCAGACGTCGGCCCGGTCGATGGCCAGCATGGCCCGCAGGACGCTGTACCGCTCGACGGCCTCTTCCACCTTGGCGCGGCGGCGGATGCCCGCCGTGTCGATCAGCAGAAACTTGCCGAACTCGTTGTCCAGCGCGGCGTCCACCGAATCCCGGGTGGTGCCGGGCACGTCGCTGACGATGACCCGCTCTTCGCCGAGCAGAGTGTTCACCAGACTGGACTTGCCGGCGTTGGGCTTTCCGATGATGGCGACGCGGATGCGCTCGCCGTCCTCGTCCTCGTCCCCGGCGGGGGGGAAGTGGGCGAAGCACGCGTCCAGCAGGTCGCCGGTGCCGTGGCCGTGCATGGCGGAGACGGGTATGGGATCGCCCAGCCCCAGCGCATAGAACTCGTAAAGCTCCGGCGGCGGCGCGCCCAGCGAGTCCGCCTTGTTGACGCACAGCACCACGGGCTTTCCCGCGCGCAGCAGCATGGGCGCGATCTCGGCGTCCGCTGCGGTGACGCCGGTGGTCAGGTCGGTCATGAAGATGACGACGTCCGCATGGCGGATGGCGATCTCGGCCTGAAGGCGCATGAACTTCAGCAGATCGCTGTCGGCCCGGGGCTCGATGCCGCCGGTGTCGATGAGGCTGAAGCTGCGGCCGCGCCACTCACAGTCCGCATAGAGGCGGTCCCGCGTGACGCCGGGCGTGTCCTCCACGATGGAGAGCCGCTGGCCGGCCAGTTTGTTGAAGAGCATGGACTTGCCGACGTTCGGCCGTCCGACGATGGCAACGGTGGGTTTCATGCGGTCTGGTCACCTCTTTTGCGGGTCCCGTCAGGCGAGGCCGAGCATGGCGTCGAGCAGCGCGGCTCCGTCGTTGGGAACGGGTGTGATCGGTGTGGAAAGGGCGGCGCTGAGCTGGGGAAGGGTCATGTCGTCCAGGAACAGGTCGCTGTCATAGCGCAGCGTCGAGGCCGGGATCAGCAGACGGGCGCCCAGATCCTCGCCCTTGAGTGCGCCGAGCAGGTCCGACCCGGTGAGAAGGCCCGCCACGGTGACGCCGCCGCCGAAAAAGCGGTTTTTCACGGTATAGACCCGACAGGAAAAGCCGGGCAGACGCTCGGCGAGCCGGTCGGCTAGCCGCTGCAGGAAGGGCGCGGCGCTTTCGCCCGTGGCAAGGGAAAAGCGGGGCGGGGGCGGCGGGAGCTCGTCCATGGCGTCCAGCGCGTCGCCGAACTCTTCGCAGAAGAGCGGCAGCATGCCGACGCCGTTTTCCAGCTGGGGGAACCCCTCGTAGTCGTCGGGGTCGGGCAGGGGTCGTTCCGCCTTGAGATAGAACTCGTCCGACGCGAAGACGACGCGGCTGCCGTGGGCGGCCAGATGCCGCGCGGCGGCGGCCTCGATGATTGCCAGCGCGGCCCGGGCGTCCTCCCGGGTCACCGGGCGAAGGGGATAGAGCCCGTCGCGGTGATCGGTGAGTCCCACGGGGACCACGGAGACGGAGTTCACCCACGGCCAGAGCAGCAGCAGGTCGGACAGCGTGCGCTTCAGCGCGTCCCCGTCGTTGAGGCCGGGGCACAGCACGATCTGACAGTTCATGGTGATGCCGCCGGCGGCCAGCCGGTGCATGATGTCGAAGCACTGGCCCGCCCGGGGATTGCGGCACAGGCGCACGCGGAGCTTGGGATCCGTGGCGTGGACCGAGATGTTGATGGGGCTGATGCGCAGGGCCAGGATCTTTTCGATGTCCGCGTCAGACAGATTAGTCAGCGTGATATAGTTGCCCAGAAGAAAGGACAGGCGCATGTCGTCGTCCTTGAAATACAGGCTCTCGCGCAGACCCGCGGGAAGCTGGTCGATGAAGCAGAAGACGCAGTGGTTGGCGCACGAGCGCTTTTCATCCATCAGATAGGTGGCGAAGTTCAGCCCCAGCGGCCGATAGTCCGGGTTGGACACCGAAACGGTGCGCTCGGCGCCGCTTTCGTCGCGGAGCACCACGGACAGCCGCCGGTCGGACGTGTAATAGCGATAGTCCAGCACGTCCCCGATGGGGTGGCCGTTGACCGAGACCAGAGCTTCGCCGGGGCGGACCCCGGCGCGGGCGGCGGGGCTGGCGTCGTCGACCGATTCGATTTTAAAGGCCATGCGGGCCCGTCGCCCCCTCTCTCCGGAAAAACACGCCCAGATAAGACAAAAGGCATTCGCATTTCCGGCTTGCGGAAAAACAAACGCCAAGTCCTTTGTGCTGGGAAAGATCGTCGGATCGCACGAAAACCGGCGCAGGCCTGTCCCCGGACAGAGGCCGGAGGACCGGACCGCGCGCGACTATTCGGCGCTCTGGGCGACGACCGTGCGGCCCTTGTAGTTGCCGCACTCGGGGCACATTCTGTGCGGGAGTCTCGCGGCGCCGCACTCGGGGCATTTCACAAGACCGGGAAGGGTCATTTTCCAATGGGCGCTGCGGCGCTTGTCGCGTCTCGCCTTGGAAGTCTTTCTTTTCGGTTCGGCCATCTCGTAACACCTCCTGATGGGAATATCGCTTTGTCAGAGCAGTTCCTGAAGTTTTGCCAGTTCCGGGTGGACCCGGGGCGCGCAGCGGCAGGGTCCACGGTTCAGATCCGCGCCGCAGGCGAAGCAGACGCCCTTGCAGTCGGGCCGGCAAAGGGGCCGGACGTCCATGGAGAGCGTGATCGCTTCGTTGACGGTTTCGTCGAGGTCCAGCACGCCGCCCGGACAGAGGAGAAGCTCGTCCTCCTCGTCCCCGTCCGCGGGAAGAGCGGTCACGATCAGACGATGGACCGGGACCTCCATGGGAAGGGAAACGGGCTTGCCGCAGCTGGCGCAGAGGGTCTCCGCCGTGGCGCGGAGGGTAAGGTCCAGCGAAACCACGCCGGAGAGATTGCTGACCGCGCCGGAAACGGAGACCGGCGCGGGAAACGGCCGGACGCCGTAGAAGTCATAGGTCCGGAAGTCCGCCTCGTATGCGATGGGAAGCGAGGGCGTTCTGCCGGAGAAAACGTCGCGGATGGAGAGCGTCATGGGAAAGCACCTCTGACGAAAAAACGCCGATCAAAACTGCGCATCGTCTATTATATAGGATTCAGACGCGTTTGTCAAGAAAAAATTTGAAGGATTTTTGCGCGCGGCGCATACAAAAAAAGAGGACTGCCGCAGCGCTGCCGCGGCGAGACGCCATGCCCCGGTCAGGGGAGGAAGCGCCCCCGACCCTATACGCCCGAAGCGGGCGCCGGTCAGGCCTCTGCGCGGCGGACGGCACGAACCGGGGAAAAAGCCATCCTTTTCGGCAAAATGATCGGGCGCTTTGCCCGGCGCGGCGGAAAACCGTCCGAAGGCCGTCCGAAGGCCGGGCGGAACGCGTTCAAAAAGAAAAAGACCTCCCCCCGCCTTACCGTAATGCAGACGGCTCGGCAGAACGCGAACGGTCCGATGGGGAGATCGATCTCTGTTGACAGTATACCGCACCGGAGGGAAAAAGTCAACGGTTTCAGAGAAAAGATCCGCCGTTTTTGCCGGACCGCGCCGGGCGGGATCAGCCGGCGTCGGCGCGGCCGGCCTCCAGCCGCC